>NZ_JAAGOG010000184.1:0-15752 GCF_010747425.1 Nostoc sp. UIC 10630 | reverse complement strand
GCCCCTTATCCCCACTTCCCCCTTACCCTTTTCCCGGCCAAGTCACGAAAGTGAACTACTAGTGGTTGATCTGAGATAGTTATGAAAAAAGTAATCATCGACCCAGTTACCCGAATTGAAGGACACGCCAAAATCAGTATTTATCTGGATGAGACAGGACAAGTGAGCGATGCTCGCTTTCATGTTACAGAATTTCGTGGTTTTGAAAAGTTCTGCGAGGGTCGCCCTTTGTGGGAAATGCCAGGAATTACGGCGCGAATTTGTGGCATTTGTCCGGTAAGCCATTTGTTAGCATCAGCAAAGGCAGGCGATCGCATCCTTGCAGTTACAATTCCCAAAGCTGCGGAAAAACTGCGTCGTTTGATGAACTTGGGACAAATTATCCAATCCCACGCCCTGAGTTTCTTCCACCTCAGCGCCCCAGATTTATTATTAGGAATGGATAGCGACCCCGAAAAACGCAATGTATTTGGTTTAATTGCAGCTGAACCGGAACTGGCGCGTGGGGGAATCCGCTTGCGTCAATTTGGACAAGAGATTATTGAACAATTGGGAGGGCGAAAGATCCACCCATCATGGGCGGTTCCTGGTGGTGTCCGCGAACCCTTATCGATAGAAGGACGCACCCATATTCAAAACCGCATCCCGGAAGCACGCACCACAATATTAGATGCACTGGGTAAATTTAAAGACTTACTCAATGATTATCAAAAAGAAGTGCAAACCTTCGGAAATTTCCCTAGTTTATTTATGGGGTTGGTCACTCCTGATGGTTTGTGGGAGAACTACGACGGACATATTCGTTTTGTAGATAGTGCTGGAAATATTATTGCTGATAAACTTGATCCAACTCATTATCAAGAATTTATTGGTGAAGCAGTTCAACCAGATTCCTATTTAAAATCTCCCTATTATCGCCCTTTAGGTTATCCTGACCAGAGCGACCATTGTCGTTTAGATAGTGGTATTTATCGGGTAGGGCCGCTAGCACGTCTGAATGTTTGCAGTTATATTGGTACACCTTTAGCTGATGCAGAATTGAGAGAATTTAGAGACAGAGGTAAAGGCACTGTCACTTCATCATTTTTCTATCACTACGCCCGGTTAATTGAGATTCTGGCTTGCATTGAACGCATAGAAATTATAATAGATGACCCAGATTTAATGTCTAAAAAATTGCGTGCTGATGCTGGCATCAACCAACTAGAAGGAGTAGGTGTAAGTGAAGCACCACGCGGTACATTATTTCACCATTATCAAGTTGATGAAAATGGGTTACTTCAGAAAGTAAATTTAGTAATTGCCACAGGTCAGAACAATCTAGCAATGAATCGTACAGTCGCGCAAATTGCCCGACATTTTATTCACGATTCAGAAATTGCTGAAGGGATGTTAAACCGCGTTGAGGCGGGAATCAGAGCTTTTGATCCTTGTTTGAGTTGTTCAACTCATGCGGTAGGACAAATGCCTTTGTATATTCAATTAATTGGGAGAAATGGGAATATTGTAAATGAAGTTTGGCGAGATTAATCTATTCTGAATTCTTGCTTAAAAACAACACATCCACAAAAGTTATCTCCTAACATTCGACATTTGCATGGCTAACAATAACTGATTAATGAATCGAATGCGAGATTCTATTCCAGATACCTCTGAATCTAAATATTTCTTGTTCTCCTCTGCCTAGAGTAATGGAATAGCGATATAATCACCTATTGTTACAAACTAGGCACAATATCTTAATTATGAATCAATCCAATAATAGTGGAATGCTTGAACAGTTTGTCAATACAGTGATGGGGGTAAAAGCTGGGAATCAACAACAGTATCGAGATACATCAATACCTACTACACAAGAACTAGATATCAGAGCAGTTTTAATTTATACACTAGGAACTATCCTACAAATAGTAGTTATGATTCTCGTCTTACTGGGAATGGAAAAATTAGTAACGTTAATTGACAGCAATTCTTCTTTTCCCAGTTGGTTTAGCACTTTATTTACTGGATTATTTTTTGCTCTCTTAAGTATCCGTTCACGGATTTTTTCTCTTTTAGATAATACCCGTTCTCGCCAGACTTATGACCAGGTAATCAGACCAAGATGGTCTCCTCCACCTTTAGTATTTCCCATAGTTTGGATGATAATTGCCGCTTTGCGGGTAATTTCTTCTGTATTGGTTTGGCAGCAAATGAATCACCAATTTTTAGTGCTGCCTTTAATTGTGTTTGTGGTACATCTGGCTTTAGGGGATACTTGGAATACGATTTTTACTGTAGAACGGAGATTAGGTGCTGCTGTTCCTGTAGTTATTTTAGGCCCTTGGTTATCTGCTGTAGTGGTGACGGCAATTTATTGGCAAACTAATCCTGTAGCGGGAATGACTTTATCATTTTCTTGTGTATGGCTAACTGTAGCTGCTGTATTGGTATTTAGAATTTGGCAATTAAATGGATATGAGCCATTGTATCCTTTAAAATTAACACCTCTGGAGAAATAAATACCCAAAATTCATCAAGACAAGAAAGCAAAGAAAAAGCTCACTTGACTTTTTAGTACCGTATTCAAAATTCTTCTGATGAAAAACCTGCCTGCAATATTGACTAATACTAGAATTACAGGCAGGTTAAAAACCACTATAAAAATGGATGGATGCAATCTTTAACTAACTGGAATAGGTTGACCACTAGACAAAACTAAAGGAAAATTATGGACATTAGGAGCGTGCATTGCATTTATACCCAGATTGGCACGGTTCAGGATATCAGCGTTGGTTCTAATTACTTCACCCCGACTATCTAAGATGGAATGATTAAAGTTCAATCCATTGATATTAAATGCCATCGAACATACACCCATCGCTGCGAACCAAATACCTATCGTTGGGAATGCTGCTAATAATAAATGGAAAGCACGATGATTTTTACTAGCAAAGATAGGAATCAACAACCGTCCCAAAAAGCTAGAGTGTCCTGCTAAGTACTTGTAAGTGACTTTCTGTTGACCAAACTTATATCCGGCATTAATTGATTCATTTTCATCGGTTTTCCGAATGAGTGTTGAAGTCACCAAAGAAGCATGTAAAGAACTAAATAGTGCGCCACTGAATATACCTGCTACACCCAACATGTGAAACGGGTGCATAAGGATATTGTGATCACCTTGGAAAGCCAACATAAAGTGGAAAGTTCCAGTGATTCCCAAAGGTAAACCATCAGAAAAACTACCTTGACCAATAGGATAAACCAGCAAAACGGAAGTAGCAGCGATGACGGGTGCAGAATAGGCAATTGCCATCCAGGGGCGCATTCCCAAACGATAGCTCAGTTCCCAAAATCGCCCTAGATAGCACCAAATACCAATAAGAAAATGCAGCACAATTAATTGATACGGTCCACCATTGTAGAGCCATTCATCCATTGATGCCGCGTCCCAGATCGGATAAAAGTGCAAACCAATGGCAGCAGAGGTCGGTACAACTGCGGCTGTAATTAAGTTATTACCATCCATCAGTGAACCCATGATAGGCTCACGAATGCCATCCATATCTACACCGGGAGCGGCAATAAAAGCCAAAATAAAACAGGTGGTGGCAGCCAACAAGGTAGGAATCGCCAACACACCAAACCAGCCGATGTAAATCCGATTTTCTGTACTAGTAATCCAGCGACAAAAACTATCCCAGAAATCAAAAAAATTAAATTCTTTTTGAGGTTGAACAATGGTACTCATGGTGTATATCTCCTAAGTAACTCCAAGTTCAAAATTTTCTCACTACTTTTGGCAGATGCCTATTTATAAGAAGGGGAAAGGGAAAGGGGGAAAGGTAAAAACCTCGCCTGCAAGTGGCGCGAAATAATCCAAATTTTATGAGGAAGGTAAAAACCTCGCCCGCAAGTGGCGCGACCTGTTCATCTCTTTCCCCTTTTCCTTTTATTTTGCTTGACCTATCTTTTTTGGCTCACAAATTTTCAAGCTAATTTAATGCAATAGTTGAGCATCTTTATCTTGAAGTTAGAAAAAGAATTTGAGGAACTTGTGAGGAAATACAGTGTTTATTACAACTTAAATTTTTTCAGGATTCAGATTCACATACCCGCAAAAAAGCAGGAAGTATCAGGGAACTGGGGGATGTTGCGTCAAAAATCTCAGGCTAACGTGAGCTTCCAATGAACTTCTCCCTGCCTTGACTGGAGAGAATTTGACTATGTGCGATCGCGTGTAGTCATAATGTCTGCTACAAAGTACCGATCGCTTGTAATGTTGCTTCACAGTTTTAGTTATATGTCAACAATCTGAGGAAATTGTGAGCATTACTTCTAAGTTCCTCTATCTCCTCACAAGTTTCTCAAGTTTTTTATCTAACTTTAAAATAGTGTTAGACAGCTAAAAATATGAATTCTAATGCGATGGGCTACGCTCTGCCGGAAGCGATGTCTACGACGGGCTACGCCTACGCCATTGGTTACGGTAATGAGTTGCGTAGTGATGATGGCATTGGGCAACGAGTAGCTAAGGCGTTGCATCTATCAAACGTGAAATCTCTGGCTGTCCATCAACTCACCCCTGAACTTGCTGAAGCTTTAGCCTATGCTGATTTGGCAATCTTTATCGATGCTTGTTTCACTTCTGAAAGTTCTCAAGTGCGGGTACAATCGCTTTCATCTGAATCTTTCAATATTATCGCTGGACATACAGCCGATCCGCGATCGCTCTTAGCTCTCACTCAAGCCCTTTATAATCGTTGTCCACCAGCTTGGTGGATAAAAGTACCAGGCGTAAACTTTGAATTAGGTTGCTACTTATCACCATTTGCTGAAATTGGAGTAGCGATCGCTTTACAAAAAATTACCCAGATTATAGACGAAAATTTCAGCTTACTTCTTTAAAATATATTTCCACCACAGGTAACAGCAACTCATGCAAAAGCCTATCCAGTCATCTGGCGATCGCGCCTATGATATTTTGCGAACTGAGAAAGCGAATCCCCTTGATGCGATCTTTGCACCAAAAAGTGTGGCTGTAATTGGTGCTAGCGAAAAAGCTGGTAGTGTTGGGCGTACTCTATTATGGAACTTGATTAGCAATCCTTTTGGTGGAACTGTTTTCCCTGTTAATCCCAAGCGGCACAGCATTCTGGGAATCAAAGCATACCCGACTATCTTTGATGTACCCGAATTAGTGGATTTAGCAGTGATTGCCACCCCCGCAACAACAGTCCCAGGTATTATTGCTGAGTGCGTGGATACAGGTATCAAAGGTGCAATTATCCTCAGTGCTGGTTTTAAAGAAGCTGGCGCTGAGGGTGTAGCCTTAGAACAGCAAATACTTGAGCAAGCGCATCGTGGCAAAATGCGGATTATTGGCCCTAATTGCTTGGGTGTAATGAGTCCACGCACAGGTTTAAATGCAACTTTTGCCAGTACAATGGCGCGTCCTGGGAATGTCGGCTTCATTAGTCAAAGTGGAGCGCTTTGTACGGCTATTCTTGATTGGAGTTTTCGGGAAAACGTTGGTTTTAGCGCCTTTGTTTCTCTTGGCTCAATGCTGGATGTGGGTTGGGGAGATTTGATTTACTATCTGGGTGATGACCTGCATACCAAAAGTATTGTCATTTACATGGAATCAATTGGAAATGCGCGATCGTTTTTGTCAGCAGCGCGGGAAGTTGCTTTAACTAAACCGATTATTGTCATAAAAGCAGGTCGGACTGAAGCCGCAGCCAAAGCAGCAGCTTCCCATACTGGCGCACTGACAGGAAGTGACGAAGTTCTGGATGCAGCTTTCCGGCGTTGTGGGGTGTTGCGCGTTAATAGCATCTCTGACCTGTTCGATATGGCAGAGGTGCTGGCAAAACAACCCCGTCCCCAAGGGCCACGCCTGACAATTTTGACTAACGCAGGTGGGCCTGGAGTACTTGCTACTGATGCTTTGATTGCTGCTGGTGGAGAAGTTGCACCAATTTCTGAAGAAACTAGCGCATCCCTTAATGAACTATTACCAGCACATTGGAGTCACGGCAACCCGATTGATATTCTGGGCGACGCTGACCCACAACGATATACCAAAGCGTTGAAAATTGCTGCTAAAGACCCAAATAGTGACGGCTTATTGGTGATTCTCACGCCTCAAGCTATGACAGACCCCACCCAAACAGCCGAGCAATTGAAACCTTATGCACAGATAGCTGGTAAACCCATCCTTGCTAGTTGGATGGGGGGAGCAGATATTGCAGCAGGTGAGATGATTCTCAATCGCAACCATATTCCCACATATCCTTACCCTGATACTGCTGCTCGAATATTTAGTTATATGTGGCAGTCTAGTTATAACCTGCGTGGTATCTACGAAACTCCGGTAATGCCTGCACTTGATCCTTCATCAGGGATACCAGACCGTAACTGTGTGGAAAAAATTATCCAAATAGCCCGTCAGGCTGGGCGAACTATTCTTACAGAGTTTGAATCGAAGCAGATTTTAGCTGCTTATGGTATTCCGGTGGTTGCAACTTGCGTTTCTAAAAGTGAGGATGAAGCAGTTCAATGTGCTGAAAAAATTGGTTATCCAGTTGTTTTAAAGCTGTTTTCCGAGATAATCACTCATAAAACTGATGTTGGCGGTGTGCAATTAAATCTGAGAGATGCTGAAGCTGTACGACACGCTTACAACACTATTAAATTATCCTTACACGATAAACTACAACACGACCCTCATTACTCAGCACTTAGCACTCAGCACTCTTCTTAGGTGTAACCGTGCAGCCGATGGTAAAAATGGCTGGTTATGAACTGATTATCGGCAGTAGTATCGATGCACAGTTTGGCCCGGTGTTGCTTTTTGGCACAGGAGGACAACTAGTAGAGATTTTTCATGATCGCGTGATCGCACTTCCACCCCTGAATACAACTTTAGCGCGGCGTATGATGGAGCAAACGCAGATTTACAAAGCGCTTAAAGGAGTCCGGGGACGCAAAAGTGTTGATATGGCTGCCCTTGAACAATTAATGGTGGTATTTAGTCAATTAGTTGTAGAACAGCGTTGGATTAAGGAAATCGATATTAACCCGTTGCTGGCTTCATCTGAACAATTAATTGCCCTCGATGCGCGGATTATCCTTCATGAACCGAATGTTAAACAAAACAAACTACCAAAGTTAGCAATTCGACCATATCCTACACAATATCTCAGCAATTGGACTATGAAAGATGGCACTCCGGTTATTATTCGTCCCATCCGTCCAGAAGATGAACCGTTGATGGTGCAATTTCACAAGACCCTCTCAGAGCAAAGTGTTTATTTTCGTTATTTTCACTTAATTAAACTCCAGTCAAGAGTAGCCCATGAACGCCTAACACGTATTTGCTTTATTGATTACGATCGCGAAATAGCCCTAGTTGTGGAATATCAAAACCCCGAAACCCAGACACGGGAAATCTTGGCAGTCGGGCGGTTAAGTAAAATACATGGTACGAATGAAGCAGAATTTGCTATTGTGGTGTGCGATCGCTCTCAGTGCCAAGGTATAGGAACCGAGTTACTACAAAGGTTACTGCAAGTTAGTCGAGATGAGCAACTCAGCACTATCACTGCTGATATTTTGGTTGACAATTATGGTATGCAAAAAGTTTGTGAAAAACTAGGTTTTCGTATTCAACACACAGATGATCCAACTGTACTGAAAACCGAAATCGATATCAAAACATTTCACCCCGAAAATTAACGTGCGCCTCCGTTGGAGACTCACATAAAATTAATACTCATCGACAAATTGAGGATGAACCCACAGAAATTCACGGCGTTTATTTTGCACCCGCACTAGACCACCAAAACTAGGATCTTTTTGTTTCAGAAGGGCGTGTAATTCTCGCAAAATCGAGCCTTAAGTACGGATTGCATCGCCTTCCAAGAAGGAGGCATCGATTTTTCTTTTTGGGCGTTGCTGAGTGCGGTATGAATTAATCAAACACCAGGATAAAACGATACTTCAAGTAATTCAGATTTTACCAGACGCGCATCAGCCGAAACGCGATCGCCTTCTTCCAATTGCATAACATCCCCACGCACCAGTTCCCGTGCTGGTATTTGCTTGAGTTCACCATCTCGATACACTTTTACCTACATCGGTAACACATTCTTGAGTGCTGATAATGCTTGTTGTGCCTGAGACTCTTACCAAAAACTAAATATGAATAGTACCGTCAGGCATAATTGTCCCAGTTAAAAAGGCTTCACTTATATCTGTTGCATTTAAATTTGCCCCAGTCAGGTTTGCGTCACTCAAATTGGCCTCACTTAAATCAGCACCAGTGAGATCAGCTTCTCTCAAATCCGCCTTCCACATCCTGACTCCACTCATTTTGGCATCACAGAGATTCACACGCTGCAAGTTAGCTGTACTGAGTGATGCCATATGCAAACTTGCATTACATAAGTCTGCATCACAAAGATATGCACCGCTAAGGTCTGATTCATTCAGGTTAGCTGTCGATAGAGTAGCTTCACACAAATCTGCACCACTTAAAATCACTTCTGATAAATTTGCGTGTTCAAGGTTCGCGCCTTGAAGATTTGCTTGACACAAATTAGCGCCACTCATGGATGCTTTTGTGAGATTAGCGCCACTTAGGTCTGCTCTACCAAAGTCTACACCACCTAAGTTAACACCTCTGAGGTCAGCTTTTGGTAAGGCAATACCGTAGAAGTTCCTTTCGCCTGCTGCATATCGATTTAGAAGTTCTTTAACGTCCATAGTCTTAAGTTTTAGTGAAATTTTAGTTTTCTATTAATGCTGCTGTAGTAACAATCCTTCGTCAATGTCCAATGCTGCTAGGGGATTTTCTGTATCTAGCCATACAACTTGGGCTTCTAGTTTGTCATTTACAAAAATTTTTGTGATACTTTGGTGGCTAAGTATTGGGGATTGGGAACTCTAGCAAAAGTAGGTTGTGAATAAGCCATGAGTGATGATTGTAGAACTAGGCTAAAGCCCTACACCCTTATCTGAGATAATACGTAAACCATTCACTTGCCAGTCGTGCTACTGCGGCTAATTTACCTGGTTCTTCAAATAAATGGGTGGCTTGGGGAACAATCTCTAAGCGTTTTGGCGATCGCAACTGTTCTAGTGCATCCTCGTTCATTGCGATCACTGGCATATCGTAACCCCCAACAATCAACAATGTCGGTGCTTTGACATCAGGTAAGGGTGAAGGAGCTAAATCAGGTCGTCCGCCACGGGAGACAATAGCCTGCACCACTTCTGGGCGTTCTGCGGCGGCAACCAGGGCTGCACCGGCTCCTGTACTAGCGCCAAAGTAACCTACTTTTAAATGTCGAGTATCTGGGTTGTGTGTCAGCCAATCTGTAGCCCCAACTAACCGCGATGCCAACAAAGCAATATCAAAGCGTAAATGTCTTGTTCGGAGGTCAATTTCTTCTTCTTCCAGAGTCAGCAAATCAATTAATAAGGTTGCGAGTCCCGCCTGTTGTAAGACTTCAGCAACATAGCGATTACGCGGACTGTGACGGCTGCTACCACTACCATGAGCAAATAATACTATGCCTGTAGCATGATCGGGAATCACCAAATTGCCCTCTAGCTGTACCTCACCTGCTGTCACCGACACCAGATATTCTTGGGGGTTCTGTATTAATGTCCTATCCATTGACTCAACCTCCATTTACGAGTCGTTTGCTACCAGTAATTTTTGTCTTGTCAAAAGTTCACATACCTCTGCGTCGGTTGTTTGCTCAAAATCCTCGTACCAAATACCGATCGCATACAAATCTTCTGGCATCATCACGCATACAACTTTATCTACTTCTGCTTGCAGTTCTTCACAGGTGGATGCTGCTGCGACTGGAACTGCAACCACCAGTTCGCGGGGTTGTTGTTTTTTCAATGTCGCGATCGCTGCACGAATAGTTGCACCCGTAGCAATACCGTCATCTACAAGAATAATCGTATGATTTTTGACTTTTGGTAGCGGATGATTACCCCGATAGGCTAGGTTGCGACGCTCTAATTCCCGCATTTCAATTGCTGCTACTTCATCAATAGTTGCTTGAGGAATCCGCAACCAATCTACAACATTTTCATTCAATACATGTACTCCTCCAGTAGCGATCGCACCCATCGCCAGTTCCTTGTGTTCAGGTACACCAAGTTTTCGCACTAAGCAAACATCTAATGGTACATCTAGTGTCCTTGCTACTTCAAATGCTACAGGTACACCGCCACGAGGAAGCCCTAATACTAAAACATCTGGACGATTGGCATACTCTGTTAACTGAGCAGCTAATAGTTTCCCAGCTTCCGTCCGATTACGGAAATTTTGCCACATATTTTTATACCTCTAAAACAAATCACTAATTGAACCATCAGTTTTAAATCGTTGAATAGTAGTAGCAATTAAAGGTGCGATTGAGACAATTTTTAATTGCTGCCAGTCGGTTTCTTTGGGAGTCACACTGTCGGTAACAAAAATCGCCTTAACGCTGGGATGACTTAACTTAGCCCGCGCTTCCTTGACAAACAACCCATGAGTAGCAGCAATAATTATTTCTGGACGTGCTTCGGCTTTGAGTACGGCTTCAATACTTTTAGCAAGAGTGCCGCCAGTGGAAATCATGTCATCGATAATTAAGCAGGCACAACCCTTTACATCCCCGACAACACGAGTCACCTCTGTTTCTGTGCCACTGGTGCGGTGTTTGTGTAGCACGACTACAGAATTATCAAGTTTTTGGGCATATTGAGTAGCCATCTGTACGCGACCCGTATCTGGCGATACAACTACGAAATTAGGTGGTAAGTAATGGCGTATAGCTTCGCAAAAAATTGGTACAGCCGTCAGACTATCTACAGGAATGCGAAAGAAACCTTCAATTTGCAGTGTGTGTAAATCTAGTGTAACAACATGATTTACCCCGACAGCCTGTAATACTTCAGCTACCATACTGGCGGTGATTGGTTCGCGCCTACCGTGACGTTTATCTGCACGGGCGTAGCCAAAGTAAGGAATAATCGCTGTAATTCGAGTAGCCGCCGCCCGACGACAAGCATCTGCAAAGGCTAAAAGTTCTACTAGATGGTCATTAACAGGTGGTGCAGTGGACTGGAGGATAAACACAGCCTTTTGGCGTACCGATTCCAGTAACCGCACATTTACCTCACCATCTGGAAAGCGTTCAACTAGAGATTTACCCAAGGGGATATTGAGTTTCTGGGCAACTGCGGCAGCTAAATCAGAGTTAGCTGTGCCAGCAAAGAGGATGAAATTGTCCATAATCAAGACTTGATTTGGTGGATTTGCTTCCAGGCGGCATCTAGAGACGCTTTTGCACGCTCTTCTGCACGGGCAATACTTTGTTGTAAACTATGCCATTGCTCTTGCAAAAACTCTGTAGCTTCTTGCAAAACGTGATGAGCATGATTAGTAGAAGCTGCTACTTCGTCGCTGACTTCCTTGATTTTGACGCGGACAACTTCTGGTTTATCTTCAGGGGCAATCAGATGATGTAGGCGATCGCCTATTATATGTACCAGATGTTGTACCTGTTGTGATTTCTCACTGAAAAAACCCTTCAATCCTTCTGACTCTCCCCTAAGTTGGTTTTGAACATCTTCACGGATAATTACTTTATCGGTAGTAATTTCCTCGACATCTTCAGGATAAAGCACTGCTCTGCCACCAAAAGGAGTCGCAATTTCTCCAGCCACAATGTAAGCAGCGATTTCTCCTGTTTGCCAATCAAATAAAAAATCTTCCACCCAGCCAAGGGTTTCACCTAGCGTAGATTCAATCTTAATTTCATGCAAGCACCGAAGATTTTCTGGAGTGTCAATCACTGGGGGATAATAGACAGAAACCGCACCCATGCCTACCCCAGCAATTCCTTCTACTGGTAAATAAGTTTCCCCACCCGAAAAATAAGCAATACGTCCAGAATCATCTAGCCAGACTTCTTCTAACTCACCAACAAAATCAGCCGTTGAGCCATCTATTGCCATGCAACCGATAATTTGACTGCGACGCACAACGTTGAGCATAATTCCCCTCCAATACTCTCTACTTCTCTTGGAGTTTGATCAATAAACACAGTGGCTCACTTCTTACCACATTGTTGTTTTAAAAATGAACTCTACTTTAAGGTTAGAAATAAAATGTGAGGAAAACGTGAGGAATTGTTAATTAAATTCTCTAACAAAAGTAGTGGTGTGTCTATCTTTAGATAGTGGATTAATAAACCACAGAGACACAGAGGCACAGAGATTGTAGAAGAGATTTATGTACGAAATTAAAGTAGACGTGCTAGTAGAAGGGATTAGAGACGTAAATAGAAAGATGGAGTTTTTGTACTTTTTTAGAAGAGGTTGAAATTATTTATCCTCAAATTCAGCAACGCCCAAAATCCCAGTCTGATAGCAGGGATATACTTGATTATTATTTTTAATACTCATTCTAATGCCAATTAATCGACTATTTCTAATAAAGACTAGTTTATTATCAGGTATTGCTCATCAGCTGATCGCTCGACCTTTGGGTTCATCTCACAAAATTGCATTGCTCCCAGTAGCGAGTATTTGGTTAAATTTATGGCAGCCTGGGGCGGATTCTTCACCTCAGATGATGGAACAAGCTAATGGGAGTCTACAGAGCAATTATACCAATGCTACCGCGATTACTATAATCGCTTGAGCAGGGGTTAGGAACGCTGCACCGTTAGCTGTCAAGAATGCCGCAAGCGTGGTAGCTGCGGCAACTGCATCACCACCATTAACGGTAGTAGATTCTTCGGAATGTACTTGGGTAAACAGTTCCTTATTTTCGAGATCGATAATTTGCAACATAATTGTGTTCTTCTTAATTAAGCACATCTAGTCAGAAAGGTAAGTAATTATTCACTCCCCTACTCTCAGAAAAGTTTCCGAAAAAATGAAGTCTAAAAAATGCGCCCACCTCACTTTGCAGTAGTGAATGTCCGGTTGAATTTTTGGGAACCCAACAAGGGGCGCACTCTTTACATCATTTGATGGAACTAGCTAACAGAAGGTAGCATAGGGATTATACTGCTGCTATCGCTGTTACTATAACTGCTTGAGCAGGGGTTATACCGACCTGAATCGCAGTCCGAGCAGCTAAGAATCCGGCGAGTGCGGTAGCACCGTTAACCGCATTACCACCACTAACGGTAGCAGATTCTTCAGCAGACATTTCAGAGAACAGTTCGTTCTCTTGAACAGATTGCATGATTTGAGTTGACATAAAAGACTAACCTCACTTACTTAACCTTTACCTTTGTAGGTGTTATTAACCTACATATTTATGATGATTTAATTAGATATTTTTTTACTGATTCTAGGGGGAGATGTTAAGTAAATATTCTTCTCATTCTTTGGGTTGATGAAAACATGAAACAAAGGAAAATATTCGATTAATACAAAAATTTTAAAACAAGTAATTTACAACAATATAATCACAAAAAATAGAGAGGCAAACAAATGCTGCCTCTCTCCAATCGCTACTTCACATCATATACAAACTTCTCTTAAATCTAACTTGTAACCCCTACAAAAAAGTGCAGACGAGCAGGCATTTAAGCCTCTATTCTTGAAAGCGAGAGGTACTCTACGAGAAGCCATTCGCTCTATAGAAAGGAGTTTTAACAATCAGGTATATATTGCATTACTTGTATCATGATAAATAAAACCTTAACTAATATTTGCGCTTTGAAAAAAATTCCAAGTTTATTAGGCAATTGAGCCTGTAAATCTTGGTTCAATGCCATTTAAACTCTACTTATTAGCTGTTGCAAATTTCGATTTAAAAATAAAAACATTTTTGGTATATGAGTTAAGGAGGAAAGATTTTTTTACTCTTTCCTCCTTAACTTTTCTCTAGTCCACAACCGATAATGTTAGGTTAGTGGACTACTAATTGGCTAAGATGTGCTTCTAAAGCATCTGTTCTGCAATTTCTACCCGCAGGAGCGATCGCACATTTTCGATTTGATTGACAATAGTAGCTACTGACGAGCCAGCAAATAGTAACCCTACAGCAGCCGGGGTGTTATTCACCAAAGTCGCAACCAGTGAACCAGAATCACCACCAGCAGAAATATTAGTGGTAATAATTTGATCCTTGAAACGGGCTACCTTGCCGTTACCATAGCCGACATCAACAGTGGCGCTAATCGCTGTAATTCTACCGCTTGTAAAGTTTGTAGTGCGCCCAGTTTTAAACACAGGCATTCCCACAGTTACATCCTGCTTGCGTCGCCAGCCTCGCACATAACCCAACCAGTAGATTTCCCGATCAATATCATGAAATGCTGCTTCTGCGATCGCAGCATCTACAAGGTTGCGGTGCTGTTCTCTAGGAATTGTTGGTTCAAAGTCAATCGGTACAAATCGGTTCAGACGAGCGATAACATCTGTAGAAGCGTTTCCGCCATCAAAGGGGCCTGGTTGCAATATAGGATCGCCCACCGCAGCATCGTTGCTGTTAGCCAAAACGTGATTATTGCTGAGAATATAGTAACGGGGTGGAGTACCTACACCATGCACAGGCGGATTAGTAGAACCTCCTGGCAAAATATCATACACGCAAGTAGCAATAGTCCCTGCGGTAATCTTGTAATGTCCAACGCTGTAGCCTCCTTCAGCTGGGCGGGCGCGTTTAGCCAGCAACTCAACCCCCATCTCTGGTATCTCCATCCTTTCAGTAACACGATAAGTTCCAGTTGCACCATTAGTAGGTTGCATTAACTCGGTTCTTACCTGTGTGGGTTTTTGGCGTAACTCTCCCACTCCCGCGAAAGGATAACCGATTTCCAAAACATCAGTTTGCATATCTGCCAATCTCGATGGTATGAGATCAGCCCTACTCAACTCATCTCTTGGTATCTTGTGAGTTACTAATGTCAATAATGCTGGCTCACCTGTAGGTTCTCCATTCCGCCACTTTACGCCCACTCCCAAACCAACAACATTGGGGCGTAGCTGTTGTGGATTCATAAACTCTTCTACGGCGGCTCTGTGAGCTGTTTGTACCTCTGCTGTGTACTGTTGAGACAGTATCATCTTATTTTCATCTAATTTCATATCAAATCTCCCGTTGATTTGCTTAAATTTGTGCTGTTACAGTCCCAATTTCTTCAACATCTGTCTCACACCCTTCTATGGACTTGGGAACAACTTCCTGAGGCTGCAAATCGGATTCTGGAACTTTTTGAGTTACAAAAACCTTAATCACTGTCTTTCCCCTCCTCTCACCAATGCCAACCCCTGTAACGTTGGGTAGCCTCATCAGTTGTTCCTCGTAATCCTGTTTAACTGTATTAACTTGGTTCATCGTCATCTCCTATTTACAGAGATAAAATGCTTGTTATTATTTAGGCTGTGCTTGAATAGATCCCGTCACTTGTGTATCTACTTTGAATCCATTTAACTGCTTTGGTATTTGCTTTTGCACATTCAGAGATTCATTTTCTAAATACACTTTGATGCAAGGTTTATCTTCATATTCACTAATTCCCACACCAACAACACCATTAATACGCAGTAAATCAGATTCGTATTGCTCTTTTACCTGTTCAATAGTTTGCCTAATTGATAAGGAGTTTGACAAAAGCAAAGGTTGTTTATCTTGATTTACGGTAAATAATGGTAAAAATAGTAAACTTGCTAATGCTATAATAATAAAAAACAATATCACATTATTATCCATATAACATTGTGTATTTTAT
>NZ_JAAGOG010000183.1:0-15825 GCF_010747425.1 Nostoc sp. UIC 10630 | reverse complement strand
TTATACCAACTTACTTAGTAGATGTTCAAGAAATAGACTGAGAGAGTTTTCTGTAGTTTTGCAATATATTTATTACGAATTTATTTAAGCTAATTATCTAATTTTGGCAATGCAAAAGTTGTTAATCAATGATTAATGAAGTCTCCCATTAACTACTGCATTGATGGTAATTTTTTGATGGGTAATCAGCTTATTTTGTGTTCAATAAGTGTAGGCATCGCCTGCATTTCCCAAACCAGGAATAATATAGCTATATTCATCCAAATTATCGTCTATTAAATATGTATAGAATATCACATTGTAATATTGCCTACAAAATCGCTCGATACCTTATGGTGCAGCGAATAAGCAGACAGTTGCATATATCTGCACCAAACACAAAGACTTAATCAACGGCTTGTTAGGATAACCGATCGCAGCCAGATCACTGGTCAAAACACCTTCAAAGGCGATCGCGTCAACAACTCTATAAATATGCTCCCAGTTTGTTCAAATAAAGTACGACGCAACTGTGCTTCTGCAATCCCAAAGCGCTTGCTAATTTCTGGTAAATCCCAAATTAGGCATAGTCATTATTTCTTTAGGGATGTTTTCTCCGCTATTAGTCACTAGGAATGCGTCAACTACCTCTAGCGAGTTTTTATTTTTATGACCCTGAATGTCGAGTGTAATATTAGTCATATTGCTGAATACAATAAATCACACAGGAAATTCATAAATAGCAATTAATCAGCGTGAATTTAAAGATGACTTTAAAAATGGCTCAGTAGATATATTTTGTGAGAAAGTTAATACAAAGGTATATTCACTGATTTCAAATTCATGGATTCTTTATCTATCAATTCCTTACTTGAAGAGTTGAAAAACCCCGATGCTACAGTCCGGGACAAAGCAACCAGAAAAATCTGGCGGATCTGGTTTCAGCAAAAGGGAATCTATGGGCTGGAAATAATTGACCGTAGTCAAAAGTTGCTGGATGCGGGTGAAATTGCTGAAGCTGAAACAGCGCTGACGGCACTAATTAAAGACCAGCCAGATTTTGCCGAAGCCTGGAATCGTCGTGCTTTCCTCTATTACAGTATTGGTGATTATCAAAAATCTTTGGCAGATTGTCAGATGGTTGTACAAATAAATCCGATACATTTTGGGGCACTTCACGGTATGGGGTTGTGTTATGCAGCACTAGGAGAATATGGTGAAGCGATCCGAGCTTTTAAACGTGCTTTAGAAATTCAGCCCTATTCACTAGTGAATCAAAAGTTGATTCTAGAATGTACATTTAGATTCAGCTACAACGGCAGATAGGAGAAAGCATCATACTGTTTTATGAATCTGTCATCACCCTCATCAACAGCAATTCATCGCCTTAGTCGCCACAATTTTATTCAATACGCTTCTATCTGGATTGGTAGCAGCGTTATTGCTGCTTGTACTAACAGCAACCAACCATCAACTAGCAATTCTCAGTTGGATAAAGTTACGTTAGGTAAAAACTGGATAGCACAAGCAGAACACGGCGAATTTTACCAGGTGATAGCCACTGGTATTTACAAAGACTACGGTTTAGATGTCAATATCAAAATGAGTAACTTTCAGCTTTCCAGCGCTACTCAATTATTGATGGGGGGTACGGTAGATTTCTTTATGGCATTGATGCCGTGAACGCAATAGCACAAAGTATTCCCAAAATTACAGTCGCAGCAATTTTCCAGAAAAAACCCTGGTGTCTTATTACACATCCCAACCCAGCAATTAAAATCCTTGCCTACTTCAAAGGCAAACCAATTTATATTAAATAAGTGGCATGAAAGTGCTGTAAAAAATGAGAATTAAAATTTAAAAACACAGAGGAGTTAATTCTCTGCAAACTCGTGCGTCCCTATGCGTCAAAAAAAAGGATATCAACTATGACGATAAAATTGGATGCCCTGATTAATTCTTTAGAAGGTATAGAAACCATTACTGATTCTGCCCAAGTAGCAAAATTATCCCAGGATTATCACAACTTTAGCCCGGTACTGCTACCGAAACTAGAGGGAAAAGTCGGGGATATTGTAGTGCGTCCCGCCAATGAAGCAGAAGTTTTAAAAGTTGCAGCCGCCTGTGCGAAACACCGTATACCCGTGACAGTGAGGGGTGCGGGAACAGGAAATTATGGGCAATGCGTACCCTTACATGGCGGTGTAATCTTAGATATGACCCGGATGCAAGGGATTCCTTGGATAAAACCGGGGGTGGCGCGCGTAGAAGCTGGGGTGAAGTTGGCGGCTTTGGATAAAAAAGCCAGAGAGATTGGTTGGGAAATTCGGATGGCACCCTCGACTTACCGCACAGCGACAATTGGCGGATTTATTGCTGGGGGAAGTGGGGGTGTTGGCTCGATCCAATATGGGTTACTAAGCGATCGCGGTAATATCTTAGCACTGCGAGTAGTAACTGTAGAAGATGAACCTCGTGTGATCGAATTACGCGGTGATGATATACACAAGGTGAATCATGCTTGGGGAATTAACGGCATCATTACCGAAGTAGAAATCCCATTGGGGCCAGCTTATCCTTGGGCAGAAGTCATTGTCACATTTGACGACTTTATGACAGCAGCAAAATTTGGTCAGGCTCTTGGTAATGCTGATGGCATGATTAAAAAGTTGATTTCTGTCTTTGCATCCCCAATACCCCAATACTTTCATGCCTTACAACAGTACATTCCTGAAGGGACTCACGCAGTATCTTTGATAATTGCTGAATCGAGTTTAGAATTCTTACCGGGTTTGGTGCAGCAATACGGCGGCCAAATTACTTATGAAAAACCAGCCGAAGAAGCAGCCAAAGGAACACATTTAATAGAATTTAGCTGGAACCACACTACCTTACACGCCCGGAGTGTAGATACTAGAATTACCTACTTACAAAGTATGTTCCCTAGCGCTAACAGTTTGCAAGTGGTAGAGCAGTTCTATCATCACTTTGGCGATGAAGTGATGATGCATTTAGAATTTTTTCGCCTCAACGGTGCTGTAGTTATTGCTGGTTTGCAACTTGTTCGCTACACCACAGAAGAACGCCTCAATGAAATTATTCGCTATCACGAAGAACAAGGTGTAAGTATTGGCAATCCCCACACGTATATTATGGAAGACGGAGGCAGAAAAGTTATTGCTCCTGAACAGTTAAAATTTAAAGAAATAGTTGACCCATATCGGTTGATGAATCCTGGTAAAAGCAAGGTTATTCAATTACCAATTCAAAATTAGTAACCTACAGAAACACATACAGCAGACTTCAATTTGGGTGTTTACAAGCTAAGTCAATAAAGCAGGTTTTAGTTCTGTTAGCGTAGCCGATTCTGACTCCTTAATTCTGCTGTCTCAGAACTTTCTCTTTAATAATGAACACTGAAATAAACTCTAGAATACCTGTTGCGTTAACCATTGCTGGTTCAGATAGCGGTGGTGGTGCAGGTATTCAAGCTGATTTACGCACCTTTGCTTTTCACTGCGTCCACGGTACTAGCGCTATAACCTGCGTCACGGCACAAAACACTCTAGGAGTGAAAAGGGTCGATGCTATGGCAACAGAGGCTGTTGTGGCGCAAATTCAGGCAGTAGTTGAGGATATTGGCGTACAATCTGCCAAAACCGGGATGTTGCTCAATCAGGAAATTATTTTTGCTGTTGCCCAGCAGGTGGAAGCTTTACAAATCGAGAATCTAGTAGTTGATCCAGTAATGGTGTCACGTACAGGGGCACAATTGATTGATGATGATGCTGTGAAGACTCTATCCCATACCCTGATTCCCAAGGCAGTTATCATCACGCCGAATCGCTACGAGGCCCAGATTTTGAGTGGGTTACAAATTAATTCCTTGGAGGATATGCAAGCTGCTGCTGAAATTATTCACAAGACTTTACGGACGAAGGCTGTTTTAGTCAAAGGCGGCGGTATGCAGGGAGATTTGTGTGGCGTTGATATCTGGTTTGACGGGGATAAGTTGGAAGTTTTGACTTGTCAGCAAGTAGAGACAAAAAATACTCACGGTACTGGTTGTACACTATCAGCTGCGATCGCTGCTAATCTGGCTAAGGGAAATGACTTGTGGTCGTCAGTGCAACAGGCTAAGGAGTATGTGACTACTGCACTTACTTACGCCCTAGATATTGGCAAAGGGCAAGGCCCTGTAGGACACTTCTTCCCACTTGTGGGGACTAAGGACTGGGGGCTGGGGGCTGGGGACTGGGAAGATTAACCAATTCCCAATTCCCAATCCCCAATTCCCAATCCCTCATAATAAATCTTTGCCCTTTCGGAATTTTTCTATTATTCTTGGGCATAGTTTCAGGGCTGACTATCTCTGTTAGCATCTCTGTACGATCTACTTACCTTGATTTTTAATACCAAGCCACCGATGCGAACAACCATAGGTTCTGTTCACAGAAATTCGCCAACACCGACTACTCAAGCCTACCCTCCCTCTGTACCACTATCTGTATACAGAGAATTGTCAGCAGAGTTGCAAGCAGCACAGGCGAGGCTAAATGCACTCACTACCCAAAATCAGCAACTAACACAAGAAAATCAACTATTACGCCAAGAAATTGTCAAAGTTGTTGATTCTTTTTCTCATTTGCAAAATTTTGTCGATTCCCATGTTACGCCCAGCTATCAGCAAGCCACCCAAGCTTCTAGCGATGTAAAAAGCGCCGCGAAAGTGCCAGTAACTCAAGCGCCTCCACGTCAGCAGGTTGCTCATCCGCGTCCACCTGTTGTCTCCAAAGCTCCACCCGAAAAAAGCCGCCGTCAAAACTTTGCGACACCTGTAATGGAAATGAATTTCCCCATACAAGAACCAGTTTTTATAGAAGAGCAACAAGTAAGTTATTATTCCACTACTGAGTCAGATCCCAAGGGACTCAATGGCTGGTGGTTAATTATCACCATCTTGCTAATTATGCTTACTGCCTTTAGCGCTGGATATTTCGTTGTACGTCCTTTGTTTGAACATCAGAAACGTTAGTTGACACTCCCACAGTCAGCAGCAGGCTAACGAACAATTTCTCTGTAATCACTCTCTAAGATATTTGAAGATATCTGCTAAATAGCGGAATTTATCTATTTTTAGGTTATAAAAGCTACATAATATGCTAGCTTGACAGCAAATTCTTTATATTAGAACCTCAAAGATTATTTAATTAATAAATCCTTGCTGGTTCTCATATCTCAAACATCAAGCAAAGAATCTACACTGTAAAAAAGTGGTAATTATTACATATCTTTTAGGAAAAGCACTGGTAGTTACAGCTTCAGACAAAGGATCTGGTTAGATATATAAACGAAGCTAGTAGAAGTCAGGAGTCAAGAAGATGAAAAAAGTAGAAGCTATTATCCGCCCATTTAAGCTAGATGAGGTAAAAATTGCCTTGGTGAACGCAGGTATTGTCGGTATGACTGTTTCTGAAGTTCGGGGGTTCGGACGGCAAAAAGGCCAAACTGAACGGTATCGCGGTTCTGAGTACACCGTTGAGTTTTTGCAAAAACTCAAAGTGGAAATCGTTGTTGACGACAATCAGGTTGATATGGTGGTAGACAAAATTATTGCTGCTGCCCGCACTGGTGAAATCGGCGATGGTAAAATTTTCATCTCGCCTGTTGAGCAAGTGATTCGGATTCGGACTGGCGAAAAGAACACAGAAGCAGTTTAAAAAAGTTATGAGTTAAGAGTTATGGGTTGTGAGTCAGGACTAAATGAATGAAGATTTAACAGAATTCATAAATCCTACTCTTGTAGAGACGCGATTAATCGCGTCTCTACTCCTAACTCCTAACTCTCTCCAGTTGTGGGAGTAAAGCTGTAAAAGCCTTGCCTCGATGACTTATTGAACCCTTCAACTCTCGTGTCATCTCAGCAAAGGTCAATTGCAACTCTTGCACATAAAAAATTGGATCGTACCCGAAACCACTATCACCACGAGGTGCGTGAAGAATTTCACCACGACAAATACCTTCAGATTCTAATACGATCGCACCATCAGGACGAGCGATCGCTACTGCACAAACAAACTGCGCTTGTCGATTTACCTCGTTGCCTAATTCTTTCAATAACCTAGCAATCCTTTCTGAGTCCGTTTTGGCGTAACGTGCAGAATAAACCCCTGGTGCGCCATTTAGGGCATCTACTTGCAAACCCGAATCATCAGCAATCGCCCAGTTCCCCGTAGCTTTAGCAATTTGTGATGCTTTTAGACAAGCGTTGGCGGCAAAAGTTTCGCCCGTCTCTTCAATTTCTAATTCTTCAGGTTTGAGGGTTAATTCCCAACCAGAATTTTCCAGGTAAGCTTGCATTTCCTTCAACTTACCTGGATTTCCTGTAGCTACTACAAGTAATTTGGTCATTTGTCATTTGTCATTGGTCATTGGTCATTAGTCATTTGTCCTTGGTAAATGACTAATGACTAATAATAAATTTTACCCCGCCCACTGTTTCGCCCAAGCAAGAGTTTGATGCACTTGCTCAATTGTCGAGGCTTCGCAGTAGAGGCGTAAAACTGGTTCAGTCCCGCTAAACCGAATCATTAACCAGCTTTTATCAGCGAGGCGATATTTGTAGCCGTCAATTGTTTGGCAATCAATTACTGCTAACCCTGCAATTTCTGTTAAGGGTTTGGTTTGCAGTTGTTGCAAAAGACGCGATCGCACTTCCATACTTGCTAAGGGTAAATCAATGCGATCGTAAGCTGAGATAAAACCTGTCTGTTTTTGCAAGTAGCGATTATACTCGCCTAAATCCAAACCAGATTCTACGATCGCCTCTAGGACGTACAATGCTGACAGCAGGGCATCGCGTTCGGGAATATGACTGCCATAGCCAATTCCTCCCGACTCTTCGCCACCTAGCAACACTTTTGCTACTAACATTCTGTCAGCAATATATTTATAACCAACAGCTGTCTCAAACACTGAGAGGTTATGCAGTGCTGCTACAAGGGGCATCAAGTCGGAACCACTGACAGTTTTGACTATTTCTCCACTAAAACCGCGCCGCAGGGTTAAATGGTCGATTAATATCGGGATTAAGACTTGGGAACTTAGGAAGTTTGCTTCTCCATCCACTGCTGCAATGCGATCGCAGTCTCCATCAAATACCAACCCCACCGTTAAACCTGATTTATCGGTTTCTCGGTGAGTCTTGATGACTTCAAATAGCTTTGAAAGGTATTTAGGTAAGGGTTCCGGCGCACCGCCACCAAAGAGGGGGTCACGTTCGCTGTTGATTTCTTTGACCTGATTGCCTAGTAGTCTCGCCAATCCGCCAGCCGCAGCGCCATGCATAACATCGGCAAATAATGTCAGTTTGCCAGATGCGATCGCTTCTCGAAGTTTGGCAATATCAACTTTACGTTCTAGCGCTTGGGTATAACTGGGCCAAGGATCAAATTTTTCTTGCTTGCCTGGGGTCGCTGCTAGAGGTACTCCCACTGACAACTGCTCTTCTATCTCTTTTGTGACTTCTGGCGGTACTGATCCACCAAAATAACCCTTGACTTTTAAACCCAAATATTTACCAGGATTATGGCTGGCTGTAATTACCAGTGCCCCTAAAGCATTGAGTTCTTTTGCTGCCCAACTATAAGCTGGGGTTGGGGCATAACTCTCGCTCAGTAGCACATCAAATCCGACAGCACTGACAGTATCGGCAACAGCACGAGCAAAGTCTTCAGCCATGAATCGGCGATCGTAACCGACAATTATTGTCCGGCTACCTACCTTAGAAAAATATGTATCATATAATACTTTTGCGGCAACTGGCGCGACCAGGGCTAGGCGTTCAAAGGTGAACTCGTCACCAATAATGCCCCGCCAGCCGTCTGTACCAAACTTGATTGAGTTAGCTACAACTGGCATCTAGGTATCCTAACTGTCTACTTGAGGATTCTAGCATTTATACAGTGTGCAGAGTAAAAAAAGAATCTAGTAAAAATATGTACTAATGATATTCAATACAAAGGCGAGCAAATTTGTGCATTGTACAAATGCAATGTCTAACGATAAGCCCGTCTACGCCAGCCACATTTAAAAGAGAATAGCGCCTTTGTAACATACTGTTTCAAAAGGCTTACACTATTAGAATTGCAGGTATTTATCGTTAGCATGAAGCAGACTTGAGGGTTCCAGCAAATCGTATATTTGATTAAGGCTGTAAGGATAAAAACAGTGATAGACAATCGGGCAATATCAATCAGTTTATTTACAGGAGCAGGTGGACTAGATATTGGGATAGAACAGGCAGGTTTTCGGGTAGTAAGTGTTGTTGAGAAAGATCCTGATGCTGCGAAGACTATAGCTTTCAACCGACCTCACCTAAATAGTGCCGTAGCAAGAGATATACAGAAAATCACTGCTCAAAATCTTTTGGAGGAAGGGGGATATGTTATTAACCTTGGTAGACCTCTACGTATTGGAGAAGTAGATTTAGTAACTGGTGGCCCCCCTTGTCAACCCTTCAGCACAGCAGGAAAACGTGGTTCAGTTATGGACCCTCGTGGCAGCTTGTTTATGGACTTTATACGTATTGTTGAACAATTGCAGCCACGCTTTTTTGTCATGGAGAATGTTAAAGGTTTACTCTCGGCTCCTATTCGTCATAGACCTCATTTGGAACGAGGAACGGGTTATGCTCCTCTGGAACTAGATGAAATGCAAGGGAGCGCTCTTGAGATTGTTCTAGAAGAAATGAAGCGCCTTGGTTATCAAGTTATTTATAAAGTAATGGAAGCAGCAGATTACGGTGTTCCGCAAAACAGAGCGCGAGTAATCTTTATTGGCTCAAGAGATGGTGAATCGGCTACATTCCCTTTGCCTACTCATAGTAAAGATGGCTCTTTATTACCTCAATGGCGCACTCTTAAAGATGCTCTGATCAACTTAGAAGATCCACAACCAGAGTATACTTCCTACTCAAAAAACCGTCTTCAATATTTAAAGCTTTTAAAAAGTGGTCAAAACTGGAGAGATTTACCTAACGACTTGATAAAAGAAGCAATGGGAGGCGCTTACAAATCTGGAGGCGGTAAAGTAGGGTTTTACAGAAGGTTATGTTGGGATAAGCCCTCTCCTACCGTTACTACAAGTCCTTACCAAAAGGCTACAGATATGTGTCATCCAGAGGAACTTCGTCCTCTAAGTGTTCGAGAGTGCGCCAGGATTCAAACCTTTCCAGACTCATGGATTTTCTATGGTTCGACAGCCTCTAAATATAGACAGATAGGTAATGCTGTACCTGTACTCTTAGCTCAAGCTATTGGTGACTATTTACATAGTCTAATTAGACAGGAAAAACCTAAAGGGATACCAGTCTTTGAACAGCTTTCACTATTTAATCACTAAATCCCTAGCCTATTGATTATTTGAAGACTTTTACTACTAAATTTGTTGCCAGTACTTACTATCTTCTACATACAATGCTGCATGATTTTCAGCAATGGTTTGTCTAACAAAGACAGCAAAGTCTTCTTCAGAAAGATTAGAGCATCCTATTAATTGATTTAGTTCCTTCCAATAGTAAGCTCCATTTTGAGCATTGACTCTATGCCATTTCCGAATAATAGTTCCTTTACGGACACTACTGCTTGAACTATTTTCAGAATTACTACGATTTTTAACTTGTAATAGCTCACCTTTCTTGGTGCAAAAATCAACCTTATTTATAGTTTCACCCCAAGCACAGTACCAACCATAAAATGACAATTTTTCGGCAAGATATTCTTCTAAAAGAAGACCTAATATGTTTTCTGCCGACATGGAAAGACGATGAGCATACTTTATGTGATTAATGCCATCATTTCTGAGAGTAGGTAAACGAGCAGAAATAATCGTGTCAATAATTTTGTCAGAGACAGTGCCTATCTTCTTACTAGTTCGCTTTGAGGCTCGATTATTATAACCGCCAAAATACTTATTTAACCACTTAGTAATGTAATCTAAGCGAGAATTGCATACTTTTAAATATGGAAATAATTCAGGCGAATTACAACAGACGGATAAAACTGTTTTTACAGAATCATTCCAGAACATCCCAGCATGAAATTTGGCGATATTTTCAGCTTCGGACACGATCCGATTGGCATCAAAATCCGGTATTTTTAGGTTATTGCTCACAGTTACTATTGGGTAAAATCTGCTGTTTCAGTTATGAGCGATCGCCCCATCTATACAAATATCAATAATCCCAATATTTTCATATATAAACATTAATAATCCTTAATAGTGAATACTATTAAGGATTGTTAATATGAGCAAAAACTGCTCACAAACCTGATTTTTCCTTAAAAATCATCGAGAAACTGACTAAGGCGACTGATTACGGGGTCAACCTCTTGAGGAGGGGTAGCAACAGTATAAGAAGTATTATTTACTACTTCTAATTGACTTGGAGACGCAATGAACGATCGATCGTTGACTATGAGCGCCAGTTGTGCGACTTGTTGAGAAAGTTGCAGTAGATGATGTTCCATCGCCTCCAAACGATTAGATCCCTTGGCAAAAAAACGTTCCTCAAGTCCAGCCACTTGACGTTGCAGTTCACCGATTTGTTGTTCAATCGGTGTTGTTGCTGCTGTTTGTGGAGCAGGTTGTACAGATTCCGGTACACATAAAGATTGCCACAAGGCTTCTTTACAGAGGTCGCTGAAAGTCTTGTCTGGTTGTTTTTCCAAATAACTTTCTACTTGCGCTAACAAGCTTTCATCAGCAAGCTCTGGGTTGAACGTGACGGATTTAACTACCTTTTTTGACCATTGGAACATCAGCTTTATGCCCTAGCAGCGCGATTGGAGGATAATTGTGCCTCTCCATAAATATACTGCCCCAAAGCATTCGCCTGACGGGAAGGTGCTGCTAAATGAGCATTAATCTTTGCTTCCTTGAGTAGACGTTGAACGTCATCCCAGAAGAACTCACCACCGCCACCAGTGAGAATCACATCGGTGACGCGTTCTGGCAACCAGGCTAGCACACGGCTACAGATTTCGCGCGAAAACATCTCTGTAAGGTTGGGAAGAAAATCGTCTAGGTTGGTGGGCTTGCTAGCGCCTTTAGGACGGTAATAGCGTTCACCTCTGGGTTTGTTAACAGCAGAAATCAGCGCCAGAGATTGACTATCTGCTCCCTCGATTTCGGCAGACACCAATTCATAAAACTTATTCATACCGAAGTCTTCGCTTTTAGAAGCACCTCTGGCAAAACGGAAGTTATCTACCATCAAAAGATCGACAGTTTGATGTCCAATATCAACGATCGCTACCGATATTTTTGTAAAATCGGGACTGCTAGGACTTTTCTTTGGTTGAGCTTCAGACCACAGCAGGCTACCGTAGCCCTCTGGCATTACCCATACTTTACTCACATTCAACGATATAGATTCGCCTCGAAAGTTCAAGACATGAGGGCCACCTACTTGGCTAATCAACTGTGCTTTTTCTTTTTCAAATTGCTCTAAAGAAAGAAAAGGCAGACCAAGTACAACTGAGATATCGTCTCTGAGTTTGAAGTAGCCAGCACTTGCTAACACTTTTACCAATGCAGCCTCTACCTTAGATTGGCCAACTCCTAGATTGGCCCCAAAATCTGCTGCTAGTTGACCAACAGCATATCCATTTCCTTGATACTCCAGCCACAAATCCATTAAGGGGTCAGTAGCTCTGGCTTCAAAAACACCACCGCGTACTTGTTCTATTGACATCTGCTTAACGTTGGCCGGTACGAATACCACACTGCCGGGTTCACGACTTACACAAGTTTTTGTGGAAGTTCTACCTAAATCAACACTGAGAATGGTTTTCCCTGAACCACCGCCTGACTTGGTAGTAGTGGGAGGATTATTATTAACAGCATTTATGGGAGTCGTCGATGCTAACGGCTGCCTATTCATGGGTATAGCAGCACTATTCATAGGGTTAGCGGCGGAAGGTTGGTCTGTCATGAAAGCTCCTAGTTCAAACTTAACTGTAAAAAGTTGTCATGCTCATCTTACAAAAATGCGAGCAACCAGAAATTCTAGGTTGCGTCAAGTGTAGCTAGAAATACGCCAAAAATTAATTTTGACCATATCTCCGATGGGCTTTGCCTTCGTACATCTAGTATTATTTGGCATAGTGTAGGCGAATTTTGGCCAGATGTAACCCCTGCTTTCACTGCTTTCAAACCAAAAGCGTCCGTATTTCATCTTCTAGTACGTCTTAACTGGCGCTTGAATATCCAGAAAACAAATGCTAGAACCAAACCGCCAAGTACGATTTTGGATACAGGAGCAAGGTACTTGTCCACAAGTTCGTACTGACTACCCAATATGTATCCTGAGTATGTTAGCAAACCCACCCAAGCCGCGCTACCTACTGTTGTGTAAAACAAAAATGGTAGTAAGGGCATATTGCTGATCCCTGCGGGAACAGAAATCAAGGTGCGGATTCCTGGTACAAGACGACCTATTAATACTGCTTTTTTACCTTGTCGGTCAAACCACTTTTTGGCCTTGGTAATATCTTTACTGGATATAGCCAGCCATTTGCCATACTTGTCAGCCCAAGCTTTCAAACGAGTTTCACCCAAAAACTTACCTGGATAGTACCAAATAAGTGCGCCCAATACAGAACCCAAAAGTCCTGCGAAAAACACACCAATGATATTTAGCTTTGCCCCTCCTGGTTGATATGGACTTGCTGTAAATCCAGCCAGTGGCATAATCAATTCTGAAGGAATTGGGGGAAAAAGGTTCTCTAGGAACATTAGTAGGGCGATTCCCCAATAGCCAAAATAGTTGATAGTGTTAGTTATCCATTCAAGCATTGAGTCAATTCCTAAAATTGCGGCACTAGTCTTGTTACTAAGATTGAGCCTTAGTTTTTTAAAAGCTAATTGTCCCCGCTTGCTAGAGCCAAGGTAACTTGGTTGCACTAAAAGTTGCATCGCAACTTAAAAATAGAGGAAGACAAGTGGAAGCTAGGGGTCTGTTTCATTAATTTCGAGGGTTAGAAAAGTTCGTAAGTAGCTCTAATTCTTGAAATTGAGCGATAAATCACCCACGAACCTCACAAAATTACTGAAACGAACCACTAGGTTTTGTTTTCTAATTTTTTAGATCCCCCTTAGTCAGTTTTATAAAAAGACTAGGGAGGATCTAAAGACTTGATGGCAAATTTAAAAACATACTCTAGGGTTTTCTTCTGAGTTGGTGGCTGTGGGAGAGTAGGGAGAAAATTTTATCTTGTCCCCCTCATCCCCCTCATCCCCTCTTCTTTTAGGCTGTCGGGGTCAGTGATTGTACTCTTGGTTCCGATTGCCAGTCTAATGGATTCCAAACTCGATCTTCCAGCGCCATCTGTTCAATCAAACTTGCCAGTCTCAGCGCTTTGAGAGCTTGTTCACCACCTACTGAGGGTTGATTGCCACCATGTACACAGTTGACAAAATGTTCTAATTCTGCACTTAGAGGTTGAATATTGCTGGTGTAGACTTTTTCAATCACACCATCTTGCCTGTAAAGTACTTGTCGGTGGTCGGTGAGAGAATTGGCAGGCGTTTGTCGGTGAATCAAGATTTCATTCTTGAGAAAATCTGCCTCAGTAAATGAATTTTTGCAATGGGCGACAATCCGGCGAATTTTTCGGTGAGTGACTTTACTGGCAGTCAGAGTAGCAACAATACCATTGGCAAATCCCAAAGTGGCAGTTACGTAATCTAAATAACCAGAGTCCAAGGAGCGAGTACCGCTAGCAGTCAATTTTGTGACTGGGGAAGCAGCTAATTCCAAAAGTAGGTCGATGTCATGGATCATTAAATCCAGCACAACCGAGACATCATTTGCCCGATCTGAGTAAGGACTCATTCTGTGGGCTTCTAGCGCCAGCAATTCCTCAGTTTTTAGAACTTGGCTCAGTTCTTTAAAAGCTGGGTTGAAACGCTCAATATGACCTACTTGCAGGATACACTGAGACTCTGCCGCCGCATTTACTAAAGACTCTGCCTCAGAAATACTGGCTGCGATCGGTTTTTCAATCAAAACATGAATTCCCGCTAGCAGACAGCTAATGCCTACGGCATAGTGCAGACGAGTGGGAACAGCTACACAAACTGCTTCCACAAGGGGTAGCAGGTCACAGTAATCTTCAAAAAAACGCACCTTGTACTTGCTGGCAGTTTCTAATCCTCGTTCGACGTTAATATCTGCGACTCCAACCAGTTCAACATCTTTCATTGAACTCAGCACGCGAGCGTGGTGTTGTCCCATGTTACCCACTCCAATCACGCCTATGCGGATCGGTCGTGGCTGGTTGCGCTGTGTATATAGATTCGGTTCTGCCACTGACATGCTATCTTGCACTATTATTCTCTCCTCAACCACCAAATTTAGAGACGCTACGGCCGTTGGCGTTTATACTCGAAAGCCAGTTACGATCCGTCTAAAACCATCCAGATGGTAACATAGAGCCTATGTTTATGAAGAATTTCAAAGTTTGCGATCGGTTCCCGTAATCCAAACATCTTTTGTATAGATAGTTCGGGTTTGTTTTTGATTTTGCACTTTCTACAAAAAATATATGTCTTTTTATTAACTTTAAAACATTCAGTAAGACTTAAGTGTAAATTCTTCAAAGTTTTCAGGGTCAGCTTCCTCGGTTCGGACTTCTCTCTGGGATACCGTTAAGTAATTAGTTACTGAGAGCAATACCTAATTGACAACACTAAAATTACAAAATAGTCAAAAATAATACTTAAGCTTGTTTCAAAAAAATATTCTCAGGAATTATTGTCACTGATTAACGGAAAAGATTTTTGTATGATTATTTGCAGTAGCTACCGTAGAAACATATTCTTGCAAAGAAACAAGCTACTAGCAGCGTCTCGTAGAGAAGATATCACAGCGCTTTTTGAGAGAAGGTGGTGTGGCTTGAGCATCACTAAGAGACGTTTAGGAATCTTTTTGGCATTGCTCCCTGGCATCTTGTTAAGGTGTAATTTGGCGATTTAAAATTCAAAATTTGCAATCGAGATGAAAGCTGTAATTCTGTTATCTGGGGGATTAGACTCTTCCACAATTCTGTATCAAGCTAAGGCTGATGGCTGTGAATGTCATGCTATTTCCTTTGATTACCAGCAGCGACACCGACGAGAGTTACAATCAGCCCTAACTGTTGCTAAAAAGGCTGCGATCGCAAAACATCAGGTAGTGAATTTTGATTTACGTCAATGGGGTGGTTCCGCACTTACCGATGACGCGATTGATCTACCCCAGGAGCGATCGCTGGATGAAATGTCTCAAAATATTCCTGTGACTTATGTTCCGGCTCGTAATACCATTTTTTTAAGCTTTGCTCTTGGCTACGCCGAAACGATCGCGGCTGAACGTGTTTATATCGGTGTCAACGCCTTAGATTACTCAGGATATCCTGACTGTCGCCCCGACTATATCCAGGCAATGCAGGAAGTTTTTCGTCTGGGAACCAAACAAGGGCGTGAGGGACAGCCAATTAATATTGTTGCACCCCTAATCAACTTGAAAAAAACCGAAATCATCCAACTAGGGAACCAATTGGGAGTTCCTTGGGAACTAACTTGGTCTTGCTATGCCGGTGATGATGTCGCCTGCGGTGTATGTGATTCTTGTCGCTTGCGGTTGGCAGCTTTTGCCGAGTTGGGACTTGTTGATCCACTGGTGTATGCTTAGTCGGGTATTGGGCAAAAGAGTTCCGTTAGCGGATAGCTAGGGTTTAGCCCGTGAAGAGTTAGGAGTTACGAATTCTCCTCCTGCCTCCCCTGCCCCCTACTCCCCTGCTC
>NZ_JAAGOG010000402.1:0-2203 GCF_010747425.1 Nostoc sp. UIC 10630 | reverse complement strand
GGACTATGTTTATTAACTCTATCTTCTCCTAAATCCAAATCTGCTAATGTAATATTATTTACGATTATTCTTATTTGCTTTAAATAATCTGTTTTTGCTACTTGCATCTGAGATGGATCAATTACTGCCTCAGATATCTGCTGCCCATTATAAAAAGTGCAATTATTATAAGTATTATTCCCAATCTGGTTAGTATTTACATTCTCAGCATTAATCAACCCACCGCCAAACTGGGAATTTCGTAAGTCGTTGCTGGAGACTTGCTTTGGGTCTTCAGAATCCGGCATAGGTCTAACCTGGGGTTTCTTGATTTTCTATGTTTTGAATATTACCGCCTACTTGCTCTGTATTAACATTAATGGCATCTACTATGCTACCTCCAAACTGCGAGTTAGGTTGGTAATAAATTGAGACTTTACCAGAGGTTTCTGCTAGTTGTTTATTTAACTGGTTAATTGAAGAAAACAACTGATTGATTACTTTATCTTTATCCTCAAGTCTTGCTTGGTAGTGTGCTTCTAAAGCTTTAGCTGCAAATTCATAGCCCTGCATAAAGTCGCTGTGGATTTTCGCTTTGTTTGCATCAGTGGCAACAGCTACTCTGACTACGAGAATGCTATCACCTTTCTTCTCAATGCTTTGAACATCTAGTTGAGCGCCTTGGTTTTCGACTTCTAATTTTTTGAAGGAATAGGCGAAAGCATCCCAATCGATACCGTTGCGGAAGATTAGGTCTACTGTTTCTAAGGATTTTTGGAACAGTTTGGTGAATTCTCCAGGGGCAAAATCACCAATGCTAGGGCGGCGTTCTTTTTGACCTTGGCGAAGGTAGATGTAATCACAAATTACGTTAGTTAGATTTGTAGCACTGTTTGTATTCCAGTCTTGAATACAGGCTCCTGTAAAAGTTGCTGCGGTGAAATTTGTTCCTAATGCTCGAATTAAATAAAGTTCAGACCTACTAAGATCAGCCTTATTGAAATTTGCTTGGCTGAGGTTAGCTCCTTTAAGATCAACTTGGTTGAGATTAGCGTTGCTCAAGTTAGCCTTACTCAAGTTAACCTCACTTAGATTAGCGTTACTAAGATTAGCCTCACTAAAGTTAGTTTCAACAAGAAAAGCTCGACTAAGGTTTGCTTCACTCAGGTCAGTATTTTTAAGATTTCCATAGCTTAAATCAGTTTCGCTGAGATCAGCATTATTTAAATTAGCATTACTGATATCAATTAGTATAAGCTTGACCTGACTGAGATTAGCTCTATTGAGATTAGTAGCTCTGAGGTTAGCTCCAATAAGATTGGCTTGAATAAGGTCAGCATTACTAAGGTTTGCTTCACTAAGATTGGCTTGGCTAAAGTCAGCATTAGTAAGATTGGATGAACTGAAGTTAGCTCTTCTAAGGTCAGCCCCACAGAGATTAATCTTCCTGAGATCAGCATTACTGAAGTCATAATTACTAAGTTCTCGGTTTGCTCCTCCTAGATTAAGGATTTCCCAAACTAAACGCCATTTCTCATCAATAATTGTCTCAGAACTAATTTCTGCTTTCCTAAAGTTTACCCAGTCAAGTTTAGCTCCACTAAAATCAGCCCCACTAAGGTCAGCATAATTAAAATCACATCCAGTAAGGTCAGCACCGTTAAAATTAGTTTGGTTGAGAATAGATTCGCAAAAAATACTTTCGCTTAGGCTAGCACCGTTGAATTGAGTTGCTGAAAGATCAGCCTCGTCAATTTTAGCTTTACTCAAGTTAGCTCTGCTGAATTTAGCTCTACCAAGACTAGCATTCCAAAAGTCAGCTTTCTCTAGGTTAGCTCTACTGAGGTCAGCTTCGATAAGGCTAGTCATACTAAAGTCAACATTGTAGAGGTTGGCTTCAACAAATTTAGCTCCATCAAGATGAGCTTCCCAAAAATCAGCATTATTTAAGTTAGCTCTACTAAAATCAAAATCACTTAAAATAGCGTTCTGAAAATCAGGAATTATATTTAAATTTTTCTCTCTCCACTCATTCCAAACCTCCACCCCTTGCCTTAATATTGCCAGATGCTCCTCATTTGCCATCACCAGCTAACCCCTCTACTCACCTGTAGCTAACAAACTACTTCGCCTCCTGCCATCCTTCAATTGATGCCAGCAGTATATTCACTAAAGGATGATCAATTAGCTCTTTAAATGCTTCAGTCCCTCCAGCCTTCAATGC
>NZ_JAAGOG010000182.1:0-15906 GCF_010747425.1 Nostoc sp. UIC 10630 | reverse complement strand
AACAGGGTTTCGTAATGGTTAGAAACTTGGTCTAGATAATTTGATTTCTGCTCAAAAGTACCGTAAGTCTTTAGTACTTCAATTTCCGATTCTAATGCTTCCAGTGCCGTCACTTGATTGTTGATTATGCCCACGCTGATGCTATCGCTCATGTGAATAGCGATTTTTTCAAATGGGGGCTGGGTTCCATCGGTGGGATCATAAAATGACTGTTTTTTGAGCTTAACTGTCGGAGCATAAGCATTCTGGGGTTGGTTTCTGTACTCGGCTTCGGCTGTTAAGTTAGGGTATTTACTAGCTAGTGCTACACCAATGCAGTCACCATCAAAATCTCGTGCTTGGCGTTCTGATTCGGTTTCTGCCGGATCTATAAAATCAACATCAATCCCTCGTCCTTCTAACTCTGTAATTCTTTGCTGTATGCGCTTGTGGTCTTCGTCATTTACTACAATTATGCCTTCTAAGGGTTCACCATCTGGAGCAACACGGTCTTTAATGTGTTTATTAGTAGAAACACACAAGCCATTAGAGTTAAGAAAAGGAGAGCGAAAGTTAAGAACTTTTTCTCCTTGCTCCAGCCAAGGGGCACAGATTTCACCATTTTTGAGTTCCTTGGAAGGAATAATCATTGCTCGGTCAAAAGTAAGCGTTTTCCCAATAGCAATATCTCGCCACTCACTTTGTACAAAACGACTTAGCTCCTGCTTTACCTTCTCTGTTTCTAATAGCTGTTGATGACCAAGTAAATCAGCTTTAATGAGTTTGTACATAAACAAGTCATCTTTAGCACTCTCGTCATCCAACTCCTGATCTGCATCTAAGTCATCATTTGTCCCTAAGTTTTTAACATTTGTTTCTTGATTGATAATGTCTGATGCTTTTAATTTACTTTGGCTCAATGATTCTTTACGTTTTTCGTATCTTTCACAATAGTAAGCAGCAACAATTCTAGGGTCATCTTCAATAGAGGCTAATCTTTGAGCAAGTAACTCTAGTTCTTCGGCAAAATCTTTAATTCCTTGAGGGAAAGATGCCAGCAGTTGGGAGATAGACATCTGACCTTGTTGAGATTGTGCTTTTTCAGCTAACCAAATATTTTGCTGATATAATCCTGGCTTAATCTGCGGTTTAGTAGCGCCTTTGGGTCTATCCTTGTCTGTTCCCTTAAAACTGCTTACGGGGAGAATTATGTCTATTTTTGGTTTGTTCTTAGGATCTGCATATTCTATTTTATCTAGTCTGTATGGTCGGAGTGTTCCTTTGCCAAAACGATATTTAGTAGTATCTTCTCCAACTCCATCCACCCAACCAAATCGATGCTGAATTACACGATAGCTTTTATCTACTTGGGATTCTCTTAAGGTTACTTTGTCATAAAGCTGTGTTGAAATCTGCCCATAACAATCGCCAACTAATTTATATGCTAAATCATTTGATAATATCCCTCCATTTTCACCCCTGTTATCAGTAGAATCATCTACTACCAGAATGTTTAGCTCTTCGTGAATCGCATTTTTACAAGCCCCAAGGAAGATGGAACCATAAGCCCCACGGTCTTTACTATCTGGACAAATTTTTTGAATCGTTTCTAAACATTCCTTTTCTCCATAAAGTAAACGAGTCTTAGAAGACAGTAATAAAATCTGTCCATCTGGATGATTTTTTAAATCTTCGTCTGTACTGTATTCATCTGAATGTCCAAATGAGAATTTTTTATCAGGAAAGTAAAATTCGAGTAGAGTATTACTGAGATTTTCAGTTAAAATAGTTTTACGCTCATCTGTATAAATCCATTGATTGAGCCTGGGATCAAAATGTTTAATTTCCAGAGTCATGGTTTTAAGAATTTAATGAAAGTTGGTTAATATCTTGAGAGGTTTGTATGTCGAGAATTAAGCGTTGGATAAATATGCATAAGGAAGAATTCAATGCAGATGGAACTTTAAAAGATGAAGTAAGACAACAAAAATTATCTCTTGGCGCACATCCAGAAGCAGTCGATGACTACGCTCGTAGAGTAAAAGAAGAGTATGACGAGTGGAAGCACCTGGACGAGACTGATCCAGAACCGTGGCCAATCTACACAGCCTACGATTTCTTTAGCGAACAAGAGAAAAGGGAATTTAACCCTGATGGTTCTCTCAGACCTGAATATGTAGAATATGCTCAGAAAATTGGTATCAGTGAAAGTGCCCTCGAACAGCTTGAGTGGCGTAAGAAAATGGAGGTTGATAATTACAATAAAGTGTCTGCCGATCATGTAGAACAAGGCATCAACTTTGGTGCATGGTTGATGAGAGGAAGGATTGGAAACAGCAGAACATACGTCCAACGTCGGCAGCAGATGGAGCAAGACCTGCGTAACTTTGAGCCGGGAGACAGTTTGCCTTTCGACAAGGACACAGCATTTTAGGCGGGAGCGATGCAGAACGAGTGATAATATAAGCTGAAAGCATTATCAAACAAAGCTCTCAGCTTTTTGGTAAAATCCTTTTAATGAGGTTGAACAGCAGGTGGGTTGACAACAGCCGCAGATGGTTTAACAGAGCGAAATGCCCCATTGAGAAAGGCAATCATTCCTAAGATGGCGAAGGCTGTAATGATTACTCTTTGCAATGAATTGAATGCCGAGCGTTCTTTGATTACTTCAGCCCACATTACTTGCAGTTGGTCTTGTGTTGTTTGCTTTGAAGCCAAATAATAGAGAGCTTCAATACAAGGGGATATGTCTTCCCCTTGTTGAACCTTGTGATACAACAAATTTTCTAGTCGTTCCTTCTGTTGAGGGATAGTGAATGAGTCTGTTGACTTTTGAGGGTATGTACCGTTGTTGTGACTTGGTAATTTTAGTTGTTGCATGATTTCTTTAAGAGATATTTGAGATGAAAGTAAGTAGGGAAAGGTGCAGAAGAATATTCCTCCGCACCAGATTCTGCAAGTAAAAATGGAAATTATAATTACTCCCACCGCAGAGTTTATATTTTCTGCTCTCAAAAAATCAATCGACAAGAGTACGGAAAAAAACCGTACTCTTGTCTGTAGAAAAATAAGTCTATTTATGCTAAAGCTCTAATTCAGTATTTTACAAAGAAGGCAGGAGGCAGAGGGCAGGAGGCAGGAGGAAAGAAGTATGAATAAAAACTTTAGTTCTGGCTATAAAGCCCAGTTTAAAAGAAAAATTGTATCGATAGCGCCGGCGGCAAGCGAGTCATCGAGCGTCGACGCGTAGCGCGACTTGCATTGCGTCCAAGATCAATTCCACGTTTTTAAATGTGGGTTCCTCCTGCCTCCTGCCTCCTATCTCCTGCCTCCTGAATTTGAGAATTAATCAAATACTTTCTTCTGGGTGTTAGAGATGGCGCACAGCCTACTTGGAGTCAGCGAACTTTCAGCTATAAGTATTTTTACTTGCTAACCTTTGAGAAATTGGGCTAGTAGAATTAACATCATTAATAAAACAATTAATCTCGACATAGAAAATAGATTTTCTGTCAAATCAATTTTAAAAGTTTTTCCATAGCTATCGAAAATCCCCTGAATCAGCAAACGTACCTTTAATAAATCAGCATTTAAAAACGATGACTTTTTTACTTTACCAATCCCTGGAAATTTGCACTTGTTAAACACACTTGCCCCATAACATCTACAGCCGAGGGATTGTTTTTCTGATAACGCTTTCCGTTGCTGCTCAGTTTTCTGCCAGCACGAGTCTTTGGCCACATCTGCGCCAAGTCCACTCAGGGATACTAGAGATTCAAAGGGATATTTAGTCAACATCATCTGGTTAAATGTTTTGCCCACAGAGTTGAATTCGTTCGCTGGGAGAATGCCACCTCCAAACACGACTTGAGGAACCAACACAAGAATTGTTAGCAGAGGTGCAACACTTTGACTTGGTGCAATCGCAGAAACTAACAGTCCCAAAATCATACTCCCAAAAGAAGCGAGGAAGAGGCTGAGGTACATGAGAGTCAAAGTACTGTTATCAACATTTAATTTCACCGCCGAGTTCATGCAAACTAAAAGTATTGCTGATTGATAAAGTGCTAGCAAGAATGCTAATTGAAACTTGGATGCTACATAAGGAACTATCCCTAGTCCGGCACTGCGCTCACGGCGATAAATGGCAGTTTCCTTCGCAATCTCCGACATCGTAGCTAGCGCTCCAGACATTACAGCCATGATGACTGTGACAAACAGCATTGTAATTGCCTGTCCTGCATTGCCAATCTTAGTGTTAAATAAGTCAGGCTTCCACAGTGCAAAATTCAATGAACCTAAAATCGGCGCTCCTAGAAGCATTAACGCTAAACTGATTTTGTTCTTGAGCAGAATAGCCAAGTTACGGCGGCATAACACCCCCCATTGTTGGAGAAAATCCGGCTTAACTAGTACGGGCTTAATTGAGTTTTGGGGAATGGTCTTTTGGCGTTCACTGACAAACTTTTTGTAGAAAGCGTAAGACTTAAATCCCTGCTCCCATTCTGATGGTGACAACTGGTGTTCAACTCTGGCATAAATTGAATCAAAATCTTTGACTTTGAAATAGCTAAAGGCTAACTTCGGAGGGCCAACATAAGCAAGTCTACCCCCCTTAGCCAGGAAAACTACCATGTCAGCGATCGCCACATTTTTGGTAGCATGAGTAATCAATATTACTAGACTTCCAGCATCTGCTAAACTCCGCAGAAGGTGCATGATTTGTAATTCTGTGCCAGGGTCAAGTCCTGAAGTTGCCTCATCCAGAAAAAATATGCTGGGATTGCTGATTAGTTCTACCCCAATACTTACACGTTTGCGCTGCCCACCACTAAGTCGCCCAATAGAGACATTCTTGCGCCCAGTAAGTTGCAATTGTTCAAGTACTTCTTGTATGCGTTGCTGCCTTTTTGATGGCGATGCTGAAGGCAGACGGAGATGAGCAGCATAGTTAAGTGCTTCCCCCACAGTCAGTTCTGAATGAACGATATCGTCCTGCGGCACATAGCCAATTTTATTTTTGAAAGCGTTGAAATTCTTGTAGAGGTCGCAGCCGTTAACAAATACTTTACCTCTAGCGCGGCGTTGTCCGTTGAGTGCGTCCATGAGAGTTGACTTCCCGCCACCACTAACCCCAGCAATAATGACAAACTCTTGCGGAAAGAAAGATACAGAAATATCGTTGAGCAGAGTTGTACCTAATATTGGGCTGCTAGATTTTTTTAAATTGATTGCATCTAATCTCATGCGTTCAATTGAGAGAGTTTGACGTTGCCTTGCGTGAAATATTGGAATTTTAGCTGGTGCAGGGGAGCTAATTTTGATTTCTACGATCACCGAACCAAGCTCTATAAGATTCCCGTCTGTTAAAGCTCGGAATCGATATGCTTCTAGCCGAATCCCTCCCACCCGTGTGCCATTGGTACTACCTTCATCTAGCAAATAATACTGACCTTCTTTAAACGCAATCTTAGCGTGTCCTTTATCTACGCTCTTATCAGGAATTACCAAGTCATTGTATTTATCGCTACCAATACTGAAAGGAGTTTTTTCAACAGTGCATTGCTGAATCGGAATCGTGTGAATAGTCAGATGTAGAGTCTGCATTTGTGCATTGTCAAGAAAATAGTTTCTATTTTTGTCGCACTCCAGCAGATAATACAACAGTTAGCAAGAAGATAAAAGTAACTGGCTAAAAATACAAAAGTTTTTTTTAAAGTCAACAAGAAATTTTTGATAGCAATGGATTCATTCATTACCGTAATCATGCTTTAAAATGGAATCCTTGCCACCAAATATTTGCTGACTATGAATTATTACTCCAATGTGTTAAAAAATATGTAATTAGTACATTTAAAGTCAATCCTCAAGTTTTAGTTAATTATATTCAGTCGTCTGAAGGGACTATTGGTACTTCAACTTATAGCCAGTGGGCAGAAGAACTCAAACAAATAATCAAATCAGCTTCTTTTTACTCACTTGAATTATATCAAGTTGAGCGTCTACAGGAACTTACAAGAATGTATAACAATATAGCTAATAACCACGCACCAGCATTTGTATAGTGTGCAAATTTGAAAGCGATCGCCTGGGAGCAAGCCGCAGAGAATCTACTTATAGGCAATCACTTTCAAATTAGGGCTTTAAACACCAGGGTGCATGGTCAAAAACCCGTTTTTCTCCCAAACTTCTTTGGGTGGGGTGGAATTTTTTACAGTTGGGGATTGATGATAGTCTGGAACCAAATCAGTTTTACGTTGGTAGCCAAAATTGTAGTCTAACATCTTGATATAGGTAATGTGTGCAGTCCAGACATCAGTAACTCGGCTACCTAGAGAGAGGGTATCGAGATACTTAGGCATCTCGACGTTGCCATTCCAAACAATAGGTATGCCCTCTTTTTCAAAATGTTGAGTTAATTCCTTATGCACAAACTCAGCAGTCCCGCCGCAAATGATAACTTCATCCAATACGGCAATATTTCTAATCCAGCGAATTAAAGCTCGACAGTAATCACCACGGACATCTAGTAAAACTGAGTTAAACAACTTTAAATCAGATTCAACTCCAGCAGATGTCGCTTTGCGTGATAACGAATGTAATGCATTCACGTTGCCCAAGCTTGCTGACACTAAAGCTTTTGGTATACGTAAATCATCTTTTGCTAGCCCAACAGCAGTACGCTCCACAAATTGCTGCACTAACCAATTCATCCCCAACTCTGTAGATTCAGCTTTTGCTTGATTACCTTTAGCCGAAACAAAAAAACTAGCATTCCGGTAGCCCAACATCAACAAACCAATACTTTTTTGCCCAAATAATGCCCCCAAAGCCCGACTACGGTAAGCCATAATCCCACTCCCCTCTGGAGCCACATAAAAATTATGTAGCTTAAGTTTTAACTTGCCTGTAGGTGTGGCAATTCCTTTTCTTAGCGCTGCCGACAGCTTCTTGCCCAAATCCTTGCCGTCCGACATTTCTCCTGGTGGTAGCAATAATTGCACGGAAGCATCAACACCATTACTCAAGCCCAATTGAAGACAAATTTTCCATAATAATCCCGCTATTTTTGGTAAAGCATAGTGATATTTCAGATCCCTGAGCGCTGGTGTGCCAGCAAAAGTATTTTTAGCTAGAGCGCCCAAGACATAATACTCATCATCTATTCCTACCCAAGTACAGTCTCCTGACAACTGAGTAATTGAGTTTTTTCCCACATCTGCAATTTCTGGCTCCATTGCTATTACTATCGGCACACCCGAAGGATATATCTGAACAATTACCTTGCTCTGACTCCCACCTAAATCAATGGACACAGCTACCCTTGTGTAAACGGGTGCAATCTCTCTTTTCGACGTATTCATGAATTTTTCTCAACTATTACTCGACATTAAACAAGCTGTTAATCTGCTTTATTTCTTCTGGCAGAACTAGTTCTGCCAAATCATCAATGTCCTCATCCAAGGTTTGGTCATTCTCATCATTAATGGTGGACACTAGCCTTTGACCATCTGCACTATCGCCAACTTCAGCGTTGTTCGCAGTCACAGCAGTTTGGACATGAGATGACAGAAAAATTTCACGAATCAAAGCCGCTTGTGCTTCTAATTTTTTAATTGACCAAATTGCCCTCTGCCTGAGTTCTTCACCATCCACTCCATCAGCAGATATGGCAAAGGGCGACCAATATTCAAGCAGGGTCAACATTACTATTTCAGGTAGGTTCCCTAAATCGAAGGGTCTAGAGTGGAGATAATTAATTATCTGTCCATCAATAGTGCCTAACCTTCGCCTAATTGAAAAAAAGACTTGTTGGTTCTGTTCCATTTTTTTTCATGCAAAAGTTTCTGTACATTTACAGCCGCGTTGCTTCGGTTTTTTACTTGCAGAAAATCAAAATGCAGAATCACTTATTAAAGTCTAATCGATTTTTTCTGTTTTAAAAACTGAGTTACAATCTCCCCTAAATCTATGCAATTAGTGGGTTTTAAATGACAAAATTGTATACCAAACTACATTTTCTCCAGACTATGCCTAGACTAAGTTTGAACTATTCCTAGACTATGCCTAGACTAAGCAATCTTAATCAGTTTTTTCAAGAAAGTAAGTTCCTTAGACTATGCCTGGACTATTCCTAGACTATGCCAAAACTTAGCGCTCTTAATTGCTATTTTTTGCCCTCAACAATTCTTCGCTTAGAGAATAACATAACCATACTCACTATGGTTTCATGCCCTGCGGCTGGCTGCACCATCTTTCGCTGCGCTCATGACATGAAACCGCCGTTCGCTTGGAAGGCTTTTGAGTACTACACTCACAGTACATTTGTAGCATAAATCTTTTATGTCGCCACTAACAATTCTCAGAATTGAAAAACTAAAAACATTCGGCAACGTTGCGGGAAGTGATGACCATGTTACCAGAAACAGAGAAACACCCAACGCAGATCCAACCAAAGAGAATGTCCGGTTGATTGGGGGAGAAGACGATCGCGCATTAGAGGAGATAGTTAAAGAAAAAATCTCTATGCTCAAGCATCGCCCACGAAAGGACGCAGTGTTATGCACCGAGATGTTTCTCTCGGCATCACCTGAATATTTCCGCCCTGGTGATCCATCTCTTTCTGGGCAGTGGTCTGATTCACTGATGCAGCAATGGGCTATCGCATCTCGTGATTGGCTAACAGAAAACTATGGGTCAAAATGTGTGAGGGCTGAACTGCACCTGGATGAAAGTACCCCACATATCCACGCCTACATCGTGCCAGTGAACGAGAAAACTGGGAGAGTCAGTCATGACGCGATGTTTGGCGGCAGAGGTGGACAGGGAAGAATCAAGTTATCCAAACTCCAAGATAGTTATGCTGCTGCACTCGCTCCTTTGGGCATTGAACGGGGGGTCAAGGGCAGTAAGGCAATCCACACCAAAGTAAAGGAATATTACCAAGCGGTTAACAGTGAACCACTCACCGCAGTCATTACAAATAACCAATTAGCGCCAACGCCTTTTGAATCAGCTAGTAGTTATGTAACCAGGATTCAGTCAGATGACCAGTTCCAAGCGATTAACCACCAACTCGCTGACCGAAAGTTCCTGATAGAACGATTAGAACGGGCAGAGCAACGAGCCAGGGATAGCGAGAGGGAGCGACAGCAATTAGAAAAACGGGTGCGATCGTTAGAGGCTCAGACTCAACAACTGCGCGACTTGCCCTTGGAAGATGTGGCTTGGGAGTTGGGGCTACACAATAGCCAAGGAAAATGGAAGGGTCACGGACACATCATTAATATAGATGGGCCCAAATTCTACGACTTTGAACCCGAACAGCAGAAAGGCGGCTGTGGGGCGATTGACTTGGTGATACACGTTAACAATTGCAATCTACGGCAGGCGGTCGTCTGGTTGCATGAGCGATTTGGTGAAGCAGGGGCTATTGGAGCAGCGATCGCAAAAAGTTATCAAGTGGCTGCTGAGATTATACAGTTAGAACCACGCGACAAATTCACGCTACCAGTTGAGGATAAAAGCAAGTGGACAGCAGTTCACAACTACCTGACCCAGAAACGGGGAATACCTGAAAACTTTGTAGAAGTTCTGCATAAGCGGAGGTTAGTTTACGCTGATGATCAGCAAAACGCTGTGTTCGTCATGCGGAATCTTAGTGAAAAACCCCTGCCTCAAGGTGCATTCCTGCGGGGGACACGGGGCGAGAACAACACTTTCAAAGGCTATGAGTTTGGGACTAAGCGGCGTGAGGGCTGGTTTTACTTTCACTTGGGCGGACAGCCAACAGATCCAGCAGAAAGGTTAGTGCTGTGTAAATCCCCCATTGATACCATCTCTTTTGCCATGCTGGAATATCTTGTCAAGGGGGACGTACCGCTCAAAAGAACGCTCTTCCTGGCAATAGATCGCCCTAATACTTTGCCTGTTGAGCAATTGCAGCATATTTTTAATGTACAGGTAGCATTTGACTCTTCCGAACTTGGAAATGCAGATGCACGGGCTATTAAACAATTGCTGCCACAGGCTAAAAAAAATAAATGTTTTGCGAGAGATTGGAACCAAGAACTGGTCAATCTCTCGCAGAAATTACAACAACATAATTCACAACAACGGCATCAAAATCAGGAAATGGAGCTTTAAATAATTCGTAATTCGTAATTATATTTTGTGATTGTAAAGTGTCAGCATAAGCGTTGCGGTAGTGATAGCGCAGTGCCATTCACCCTACCCTTTAAATTAAAAAAAGTAAACCTGGAAATATATAACAAATAGAAGTAAAAAATCAAGATACGAAAGTACTGATTATTTCCGTACCTTTATCGATTCCTTTGTGATTGGCAGATGTGGGATAGTGATATCGTTCTGAGCCAGAAAACGATGGTAGAAGTTTGGCAGTTTTGGGAATTTGAGCATTTCTCGAACAATATAGTACGAGTGATAGATGCTCCAAGCGGATTAGAGTTGTTTGCGGTTGATGTATTCCAAATAATTGCTCCAGCCCTGAACGATGGAAAGGTAATATTAATAGATGCGAAGACAAATCAGCGACAAGTGATGATTAATCAAAAAATAGTCGTCGTTAATACTTTGAATGCCTTGGGGATTCATTCATTGACAGGTATAGTAAAAGCTGATGTGGTCAGGCAATTTATGCAATGGGTAAGGAGCCAAATAGTACCAATTTTTAGAAAACAGACAAATTTGGATATAGAAACTAACATTAAGCATATAACTTCAGGAATTATTTTTCCCAAGAGAGATTCTTTAATAAACTACCTATATTCAAAGGGGCAGAAGATATGGGAAGTAGAAATAGAAATTATTGAATTATATTTAAAATTGATTTATAAGAAAGTTCCCCTAGCTGCTAGTTGTCCAAAAACTAGTAACTATCAAGAATTATCCTTCAGACAGCAGTATTTAGAATTGGTAAAACTAGTCTTATCGGAAGTTACAAATTACGAAGAACTGTATACTAGATTAGTAGCATTAGCTCCGAATTTATTAATAGCTCAAGAATTAGATTTCTCTATATATAAATTTTTAAAGTTAAATAGTAATTATGATTTTATGAAGATTATAGAGCAGGGTTTAATTCTTCAAACCTTCAAGCCAATTACGGATAATTTAGTAGATTTTAGCAAACAAAGATATTTAGAAATATTTTATTTTCAAATACTGGAATGTTTCTCAGGGGACTAAGGGGAGTATGGGAAATATAAATTCTTTTCCTCCCACGCCTTCTAACGGCAAGGTTTCACGTTATCAAGCGTGCCATTTATCTACCCCCTAAACCTATAGTTTTTGACCACTAATAATTATGAGGAGGAGAAAGAAAGTGACAGATAGTATCGAACTTATGAATAATGGTTCAGAAGACAAGGCGAAAGAAGGATCAATTGAGCAAATAACCAAAAAGAGATTAGTGATAGTAACTGGAGATAAGGGTGGTGTAGGTAAGTCTACTTTTGCAAGGGGACTAGTGCAAACATACTTGGATAAAGGACAAAGATTTATCGGCTTTGATGCTGATAGCTCCAATTCTCAATTATTAAGATTTTATGGTCGGCATTGCCATATAGAACCACTTGATATTTTTAAAACAGGCAATATAGATCAGTTCTTTGATGAAATGAAAACAAAAGCGAATCCCAAGGTAGGAGGAGATGGTGAAATAATCCAGCCAGAATCTTTATTTTTACTAGAATTACCACCACAGTCCAGAAGAATATTGCGAAAATTTGTAGAAGAAATGACTTTCCTGGAAACAGCCGAAAAACATTATAATATCCGCGTGACTATGGTAGTAGTTATTAGCCGCGTTATCGATTCTATAAATCAACTAATAGATTTGCATAGCTTTTGTGGAAATCAAGTAGATTACATAGTAGTAAAGAACTTATTTTTTGGAGAGCCTGATGAATTTACGAGATACAAAAACTCTCCCGAAGTTGAGAAAATTAAGGAACAACTAAAGGCGCAAAAAGGCCCATTTTTTGACATTAAAATGCCAGAACTAATAGAACGCAGTTATGATTACCTGGATGAAAATAGCATGACTTTTAGGCAAGGGATGGAGCAAACAGATTTACCTTCGGTTAAAGGTAGAGTCACAAGTTGGTTAAGAACTTTCAAAGAAGAGATTGAACAAGTAAAAGAGTCGTTAGGTTTAAATAATGTTGAACTCTCCTAAGCGAATGATTATGACTGTAGGAGACTCTCGTGTAGGGAAGTCTACAGTTACGAAACTATTAATTGATTGGTTCCAAGTTCAAGGAAGAAAAATTCAGGTCTACGATCATGACAATCGTGAGAGATTAAAAGCTTACGAAAGTTTACTGGCAATTGAAAGCTTAGACTTTTTTAATGGAGGTACAGATAAAATTTTAGATAATTTCACCAAAAATGAATTAGATATAATTATTGTTGATATGCCAGGGCAATATGTAGATAAGCTCTGTCAGTATATTGTGGGTTCGGATCTGTTCGATCTCTTAATTACATATCAATGGAAACTAACTTTTTTGCAACCAATTTCGCACAGAAGAGATTGTGTAGCTTATCTGAAAACTTTGGGAGAGTTTGCTACTGATAATGCTAACTATGTAGTAGTAAAAAATCAGCATTTTGATACGAGATTTGGAGAGTATCAGCAATCAATGCAGGATAAGTTACAAAGAATGGGTGGGACTGAGATATTCTTGCCAGCGTTACATCGTGACCATTACGAAAAATTGGAAAGAACGGGAAAACCTTACTCACTAGCTTGTAGAGATAAGTCAATTTATGTGGTTTACCGGACTTACATTTATCACTGGATTAAAAACTTTTACGATTCGATTTTAAATAATGATCAAGCAATTGAATATTTAGGGTTAAAAAATGAGAACAGAACAAATTTTACAAGGATATTCGGAAGCAGAACAACAACGCATAGCTCAAATATCCCATGAATTAGGAATAGCTGAAGATGACCCGATGTTTAAGTTGATGGCAACATTAGGCAGAAACGAAGAAACAATGATTGACCTGCAAGCACGAATGGAGGCAATGGTAGAAGCTTGGGCAGTAATGATTGACCAGAAATTAGAATCGACTAGCAAAGCCGCTCAGTCGATGCACTATACAGTAGTATCGAAAGCTGTGCGTGATGAAATGAAGTATGTAACACCATCAACCTTAAATAGCTCATTCAAAGGTTTGGGTTGGTGGAAACTTTGGTCTATATCAGGGATATGCACAGGAGTAATGGCGGTAGGAGCGCTTCTAGGTTCGCTAACAACTTGGAATGTTGTCTCAAATTTGGGTGGAACTCAGTCAGTTGTCGTGTCAGCCAATGAGATGAAGATTTTGCAGTGGGCAAAATCAAGCGAAGGAAAACAAATGTACCAGTTGTTGTTGTCCAACCAATCAGCCGTAGCAGCCTGTCAACAAGAAAACCGATTACAAGGATATTGCTTGATTCAGCTTAAGAAAACCAAACCCAAAAAGTAGCTCAACTAACTCTAGAGGTTTCTGTTTCTAAATAGCCAAGTTCTCTAGCCATAATGATCGCGTTAACACGACCCCTAACTCCTAACTTGGAAAAAAGATGGCTGGTGTGTCCCTTAACTGTACTGACTGTAATAAAGAGTTTTTCGGCGATCTCTTTATTAGAAAAACCACGGGCAATTAAGTTGAGAATTTGGGCTTCTGTAGCAGTAAGGGTTTCTCTGTATCTTTTACCCTTAATTTTTGTGTTGCCAGAAGCGAAGTTTCTAAAAAATCTTTTAGCAATCTCTGGGTCAATGAAAGAACTATTTTGATGAGTAGTATTGATAGCGTGTTTAATTAATTGCAGATCCATCTTCTTAAGAATGTAGGAATCAGCGCCATTTTGGAAGGCAGAATTAACTACATCTTGACTGGAGTGATAAGTGAGAACAATGACTTTACTATCCGTTCTCGTCTTAATGTTATAGATGAGATCCAAACCACTAATATCTGGCAAAGCAATATCGAGCAAAACAATATCAGGCTTAAGTTCTTCAACAAGCCTCATCCCTTCAGTTCCGTTATCAGCTTCCCCACACATTTCAAAGTCTTGCTCTTGATTAATAACTGATTTGATTCCGAGTCGACTCAGAGCTTCATTTTCAATAATTACTAATCGAATCATCTTGATTACTTCGATTACAGGAACATAAAATATTTATAACATATTTAGTTAAGTAAATCTTGACTATAGTGCGATATTAAAAAAAGTTTAGAATTTAGGTAAAATCAAAGTAAAAGCTAAGAAGTTTTTGGAGATGATGAAATTAGATTAAGTAGATTCTATAAAACTAGAGAAATACCAGATGCGCTATTTATACGACCAAAAACTCTGGGATAAAATTGAAGTGATGGTGGAATGGCTGATATTTATAGGTTTGATGATCGCGGCAACGCTCAGATTTAGTAGCAATCTAATGGAGGCGAGTTTTTACATAATGTTGGGAACAATAATTGCCCCATTATCAAGAATAGAGAGGCGGACAAAGCGTTATTTATTGATTGGTGGTTTTTTCTTGGGTAGATTGGCTGGTTATTTTAGCTAGTCAAAAATGGGTGTGGAAGGTGTGGGGGTGAAGTTTGGTTAAAGCTTGTGGTGAAATGCCAGTACCTTACATCTAAACAAGCAAGAGAACTCTGCGCTCGTTATAATCAAGCTCTTAGTGAATTAATCAAAATGATTACCCATCCATCTAAATGATTGGTTAGATTGGTTACTCGACTAACTCCCAGGGCAAACGCATCTAAATATTGACGAGCCTGAATCAGGATGAAATACACCAAGACTCAAACTCCATAAGGCTTTGAGGAAATTAAATCTGACTGATTATAAAAATGATAATCATTATGATGGGGAGTTAGAGGCAGCCGTCGCCTGCCTGAATTTTCACGGTCAGTTCTCCACTCTTCTAGCGTAGGTTTTCTCACAGTCTGATTCTCAATAGTTTTAGATTAATGACTAGGAATCACGAGAAGATCAGCGAAAAGAAAAACTCAATTTATGCGATCGCCACAGGCTCATGGCGGTTACGCCATCGCTAACTGACCAAAGTGACTTTTGCAGATGTTGTGAAAAGTCAGGACAGCCGCCCTTCATTGAACGTGGTATTCTCACATTGATCACAAAGAAGAATTACGTTCTCCCAGCTCCTCTGTATGAAGCTCAAACCCAAAATTACCATTGCTGACCACTTTGCAGTGATACAAGATCCACGAATAGATCGCACTAAACGGCACAATTTAATCGATATTATGACGATTGCAATAATAGCAGTAATTTGTGGGGCAGATGGTTGGGTGGGAATAGAGACTTACGGCTGTGCAAAGTATGAATGGTTAAAAACGTTTCTAGAACTACCGAATGGTATCCCGTCACATGATACATTCGCGCGAGTATTTGCAAAAGATTTATCCTCAACAGTTTCAGTCATGTTTTGTGGATTGGATGAAATCAATACATCAGATAACTTCTGGGGAAGTGGTTGCAATTGATGGAAAAACTTTGCGTGGTTCTTATAATGAAAGTAGCGACCAAAGTGCAATTGTGATGGTCAGTGCATGGGCAACTACAAATAAATTAGTGTTAGGGCAAGTTAAGGTAGATGAAAAATCCAATGAAATTACAGCAATCCCCGAACTATTAAAAGTTTTAGAGTTGTCTGGATGTATTGTCACAATTGACGCAATCGGTTGTCAAAAAGAGATTATAAAATTAATTACACAGCAAGATGCAGATTATGTAATTACGTTAAAAAAGAATCAAGGGAATCTTTATGATGAAGTTGAAAAACTATTCCAGTCAGGGATAAGCACAGGTTTTGAGGGGATTGAACATAGCACATATAAAACAGATGAAATTGGGCATGGTCGTCATGAAATCCGCCACTA
>NZ_JAAGOG010000181.1:0-16051 GCF_010747425.1 Nostoc sp. UIC 10630 | reverse complement strand
GAATGGGGAATGGGGAATGGGGAATGGGGAGTTCAGTGGAAAGATGATTACTTCGACCTCTGAACTGGGAACTTCGACCTCTGAACACAGAATGTAAAGCATGAACCTTAAAACTTACTGTTCCCAATGCCCAATACCCAATACCCAATATCTTGATGAAAGGTAATTTTTTGTGGCGTTGTTATACGCAATACTAAGATATTCTTGCTTTCTGCCTCAAGATTGTCATGGTTCAATTCGATGAACAGCTACGCCGCTTAGTTACCGAAGCCTGTGGACACCCACTTGGAAGTCCTCAGCGTCAGAAGCTGCTCACGCAAATTATTCGCTTGACAGCAAATAGACTCTGGAGGGAAGGTACTCCCTACTATCAAGATGCACTACAACAAACTTGGTTGTATTTCTGCCGCAATGTTTGTGATGGTTTGACTGGTCAAATCTATGACCCCAACTATGGCAGTATCATTACCTGGCTAAATGCTTACCTAAAACGTAGACTACAAGACTTTTACATTAACCAGAACCGGGAACAAGCCACCACAGTGCCTCTTCGGGTTCGTCAGTCTACATCAGGTGGAACAAGCGAAACAATCGATCCTGTAGATAATCTCCCCGCTAGCCCCCAGGCACCTCCCATTTTGGAAGACTTGGAAACATGGGCTCAGACTGATTCTGAAGGAGAACTGCGCCGTACTTGTATTAAAGGACGACCAGATGTTAATTGTCAGGTGTTAATTCTTAAACGCCTGCCCCCTGAAGTTAGCTGGAAAGAATTATCTGAGGAGTTTACCTTGTCAATTCCGACGTTAAGCAGTTTTTATCAGCGCCAGTGTATACCACGTTTGCGTAAATTCGCTGAATCGGAGGGATTGTTTTAAACAAGGAAGAAGGAGAGCCAGTTCGTTGCAAACTTTCCCGAAGATAAAAAGACCTCTCCCTGGTTTGACTAACCAAAATCTATCTTTCTCCAAATCGGAGAGGGACAGACTTTAATAAAGTTCAAGACAGTGAGAGGTTATTATTAATTGTTGATAGATAAAATCCAATCCCCTAAAAGTTGATTTACTCTATCCGGTACTTCATCATGGGGACAATGACCGGCTGTTAAAAAGTGTTCCCTGAGTTCAGGATAATATTGACGAAATTTTTGAGAACGTTCTCTAGCATTCATCCAAGGGTCAGCTTCTCCCCACAACATTAATAGAGGACAAGTTAATTGCTTTAGTAGCACATCAACTTTTTCCCCTTGAGGAGTGCTGAAGACTGAAACAAACACATCCAACGCACCAGGATCGTAAGCAGGGCGAGAAATTTCTTCTATTAATTGGTCTGTAATGGCACTCTTGTCAAGATAAACTTTTTCTAGAGTTTGGCGAATTACCCAACGTTGTCGCACGTACTGAAATAACAAAAACTGGGCTAAAGGTTGTTGAAAAATCCACTTAGTGCCGTCACCAAGAAGTTTTTGCAAATTAGCCGATTGTTTGGGAGGCTGAATTTCTGATTGTAAAGCTTCAGGCTCAGATGTAGGCTGCCTTTCGCTAAAAGGCCCGGCGCTATTGAGCAAAACTAAACCAGCAGCACTGTCAGGACGCTGTGCTGCAACACACAAGCCAGCGTAGCCACCAAGGGAATTACCCGCTAATACTGCTTTTTGACCAATTACTTCACTGATAAAATCATGGAGTTGGTCGCGCCACAAGTCGCCACTGTACTGCAATTTTGGTTTTGCCGATCGCCCAAATCCCAAAAGGTCGATCGCAAATACTTCAAAATCTTGACACAATCCGGTGATATTTTTGCGCCAGTGGTCTGTGGAAGCACCAAATCCATGTACCAAAAGCAACGGCGGACGTTGCGCTTGCTTCTCTCCCGCACGCACATAGTAAACGTTGTGCCCGCGCCACTGCCAATATTTACCAGGAATTGGGGCTGTAGTTGCCTGCATGATTCAAAGAATTGTTAAGTAGCTTTAATAATTGTAGTGTAGAGCAGAGGGTTAGCTTTTGACTTTTGACCCTTGACCTGAAAAGAAAAAGATACAAGCCTCTAATATTATTTATGGAGATTGTAATTTTGACTTTTGAAAGTGCTGCTCCTATATGGTCTAAGAATATAAATCTAGCTATTCAAAAATAATAAATGCTTTCAAATTACCTCTTAAGAAAGATGATTTAAATTTCCCAATCTATCTTCAGGTAAATAGGAGAAAAATCAAGTTAGACGATAAAATATTTGAACAAATAAAAATCACCTTACTAAAAGTAAATATATGTTAGGTATACTTTGGGGTATTGTTGTTGTACTGGTTGCTTTTTGGGCATTAGGATTAGCACTTCATATTGCTGGAAATTTAATTCATGCAGTATTACTTATAGCTATTGCACTTGCCATTTACAATTTTTTCAAAGCCCGTGATGTGTAAGAATTGGGTAAATGTGTAGTGATAATAAAGACTGGAATCCTTGCGTTATAAGAATTGAGCAGGGAAAAATCACTACTGATTTATTGACAAATGGCAAATGACAAATTGATTACAGGTAAAACTAAACTGCTAGGGGTAATTGGGCATCCGGTAGAACATTCGCTGTCGCCAGCAATGCATAATGCTGCGATCGCTAATTTAGGATTAGATTATGTTTATCTTCCCTTTCCCATAGCACCAGAGAATTTAGAAGTAGCGATCGCAGGCTTTGCCGCTATTGGTGTTGTCGGCTTTAGTGTTACAATCCCGCACAAACAGGCAATCATGCCCCTGCTCTCAGAAATTACCCCTCTTGCTCAAATGATAGGGGCTGTGAATACAGTTAGTCGCCAAAATAACCAATGGGTGGGGACAAACACGGATATAGAAGGATTTATCGCCCCTTTGCAGACAACCTATCAGCAAGATTGGAGTCAGAAGGTAGCGGTGATTTTAGGCAATGGTGGCGCAGCCAGGGCAGTTGTCGCAGGTTGTCACCAACTAGGTTTTGCCAAAATTCATGTTGTTGGGCGGAATGTGCAAAGATTACAAGAATTCCGCGATAGTTGGAGCAATTCACCTATAAGTGAAAATTTGCAAGTTCACCAATGGGAGGAACTTTCAAAGCTAATTCCCCAAGCTAATCTGCTGGTAAACACAACCCCCATAGGGATGTATCCCAAGGTTGATGAGTCGCCTTTGAGTGGAGAAGAAATAGCGAATTTACCAACAGGTGCGATCGCTTACGATTTAATATATATCCCTAAACCAACGCAATTTCTAAAGCAAGCTGAAAAACAAGGTGCAATTGCGATCAATGGCTTAGAAATGCTAGTCCAGCAAGGGGTAGCAGCATTAAAAATTTGGTTGCAGCAGGAAAATGTACCTGTAGAAGTGATGCGCCAAGCTTTGCAAAAGCATTTGGGTTTAAGTTGATAGAGAAATAATTCCCCTGAGAGGTTGTTTGAAAAGTATTTCACTGTAACTTTAGACACTTTTAGATCCCCCCTAACCCCCCTTAAAAAGGGGGGAACTGGAATTAAAGCCCCCCTTAAAAAAGGGGGGTTGGGGGGATCGATAACGTTTTGCTACCGACGAAAGGACTTTTAAAACATCCTCTGAGCTAGATTGCTTTTAGTGATAGCTTTTTAAAATGCGTAAGTAGCTCTTAAAGTGTGTCTATAAACCTTGTTTACATGAGGTTTATAGACACACAGATAGGTGATAAAAAACAAGTGGTTGTATAACCCACGTTCGTGGGCTAGCCTTTTAATGCCAAAGACGCTGCGCTAACGGTAACGTCAAGGGCGAATGTTTGTGTAGCCGCGATATGCCATTCACTGGGGCTATTTATTTGCTTTGCAGTCATTATTACCGCATTCTAATTTATGTTTCCCAAGCCCCAAATAGTTTTTTCATGGCTTGTATTATTACTAAGTTTTACAAGTCTGTTTCTCAGTTCTTGGATTCTTCTTCCGGCTCCAAATATGTCTTTACTCACCCTAGCGGTGGGAGCGCCAGAAGTCAGCCCTTGGTTATTTTTACTAAATTTATTCTCTTTATTGCTTTCTTTTTTCTGCATCCGTCGCTATAAAATACGGCGTTTAACTTCCATTTTCAGTTCAATAGGATTGCTAATTTGTGCATGGGTGCTAGTGAATATCCCGCTAACTCAAATGCAGATGGATAAAGCAATGAAGCAAGGTTTGGGAACGGATTATCTAGAGCAAATTCCAGTCCAAGTAAGGGCTAAAATGCAAACCAATCCCTTTGATTTAGTGAATTCTTTTCGGGGTATTGCATTAGGTAAAATCCGTTATCAAAAAGATATTCTTTTTGCTTCCCCTGCGGGAGTGCCTTTAAAAATGGAAGTTTACCAACCCCCACAGGTAGGGAAATATCCAGCAGTGATAGTGATTTATGGTGGAGCTTGGCAATATGGCAACCCTCACGCCAATTCTGAGTTTAATCAATATATCGCTCATCAGGGATATACAGTATTTGCCATCGACTATCGACACGCACCGAAATATCAGTTTCCAACTCAGTTAGATGACGTGCGTACAGCGTTAAATTTTATTCGCAAAAATGCAGCAGCTTATGAAGCCGATCCAGAACGTATGGTACTTATAGGACGTTCTGCGGGAGCGCACCTAGCAATGTTAGCGGCTTATCAACCAGATGCACCACCCATTCGGGCTGTAGTCAACTATTATGGCCCTGTTAACTTACCTGGAGGATATAAAACACCGCCATTTCCCGATCCGATCAACACCCGCGCTGTTTTAAAAGCATTTATGGGTGGTTCATTAGAAGAATTGCCTAATCAATATAAAATTGCTTCACCGATAAATTACTTGACGCACCCTTTACCACCAACCTTATTAATTTACGGCAGTCGTGATCATTTGGTAGAAGCTCGATTTGGAAGACAGATGTACGAAAGTTTACATAACTCTGGTAATACTGCGGTTTTTCTACAAATTCCTTGGGCAGAACACGCTTTTGATGCAGTTTTCAACGGTGTGAGCAATCAATTAGCGTTGTATCATACCGAGAGGTTTTTGGCTTGGGCGTTGTTTAAGCAATAATTTTATTAACATAGAGCAGCATTCAGAGCATAAAGACTTATTCACGAGTATCAAAGACTCATCAACGGAGTTCTGAGGTGGATGAACGAGTATCAAAGGTGGATTAATCCAGTTCAAAGGTGGATGAACGAGTATCAAAGGTGGATGAATCCAGTTCAAAGGTGGATGAACGAGTATTAAAGGTGGATGAATGGAGTTCTGAGCCTCATTAACGAAGTTCAAAGGCTCATTTAAATTTAATCAGTACTCAGCACCTTACTATTTTTGCGGCCAACGCCAGTTATAGCGATTCCATTCGTAGATTCCTTGAATTTCATACTCAGCACCGTTGAAGAAGCGGACGACGCAGTTAGTAGAGGAATCATCGCGCTCTCTAATTTCCTCGACCTTAATCACCATACAAGGAAACCATTCGCGCTTACAAGGCCCATCTTTTTGCACCCATTCCCATAGTGCATTGGAAACTTCAATGCGATCGCCTACTCTTAACTTTAGTGCATCCTCAAAATAAGAATACTTATCAAAATGGCATGACTCAACACGATTGAGCCACTGTAAACCATAGCGTTCCCGGATAAATTGTACTGTTCCAGAGTCATTTTCTAGCAGCCAGTCATTAAGTAATTGCACTTTCCAAGTGCGATTGCGCTGTTCTTCATCTTTAACAAACTGTAAAAATGCTTCTAACTCTTCTGGTGTAAGTTCGTCTAAAGGATTAGCAATATCTGATGCCCTAGAGATAGAATTTCCCTGAATTTGCTCGACCACTTGCAGTAAAATCTGTTTCTGCGTGTCAGTGAGAGGACAGCTTGCTGCATCACAATCATTAAAGGCTGCGAGCATAGATGCTTCAATCTCATCTGGAGTCATAAGTTAATCGCAATTGAGGGTTTATTTCCCTAATTATTACTTTTTCTAGAGTGTGTAGGGGAGTTTTGATAACTCCTATGCGGATATCACAAGAATCCTACCTCTGATAACAGTGGGTACAAAAGGTTAAATTAAAGTCTTCAATCCTGTTGTAGTTAAATTCAGGTAAGCTGAGGTTATAAGTTACATATTTTTGGATTAAGTAACGGGGTCTTGTATGCGGTTGCGGTCACTCACGGTCGTTTTTATTTCCTGTATCATCGCCTTGCTATCGTGGGTGATTACTCCCCCTGCTATAGCTTTGACACAGATTAAATTATTTGATGTTTCTTATAAAGATTGTCCACCAGAACTGGCACAAGGGGCTGTTATAAGTAGTGGTAGCGCGGCTGCCAATTGTTTTATTGTCATTGGCAAAGCAGAAAATGGCACTAATAAAACAGTCTACGACGCAGATATTTTTGGACGCATCTATGATGCCAACAATGACTCAGTGATGCAAAACCGCACTCGATTAGGTTCTATTACTGAAGTGCCGCCAGGGATTAGCGATTTTCAACTGAGAATTACTGTACCAGCAAATCAACCGACTCCGTTGAAGCTGAAGCAGTTTAAGGCTGCTGGATTTAGTGGTCAAGTGCGTAGGTAAAAGCAAGCTGTCGCGCATTTAATTTGCATAACTAATGCCCACCCCACAAAAAATTTATTTTTGGCGGATACAAATTAAAAGATTTTTAGCTTACCAATTTTAGATTTGAGATTTAGGAGTCGTGCGTTATTCCGCACAAGAAGAGGTTTTCCAGTCAGTATTTTAGACGCAATAAAAATTGTAGAGACGCAAATTTTAATTTGCGTCTCTACAAAAGTTTTTATTGGGGTAGCAATCAAAATCCTTGCGCGAATGGCAAACGAGCTAAGGTTCTCAGAAGATCGCCAGCTAAGTTGAGTGCTAAGAAAGCTAAGATCGGAGAAAAATCCATACCGCCCAATGGGGGAATAATTGAGCGGAATAGATTCAAATAAGGATCGCTGATCTGGGCTAAAGCGGCAAATGGCTGGTTATACCAGTTGATTGTCGGGAACCAGGTCAGCAAAACCCGGATAATTAGTAAATAGCTATAAAAGGTGACAAAGGTAACTAGTGTGGTAATCAGTAAACTCATAGATGGCTTGGTTTCCTACTAAGTGTCAAACGCGGTCTTGTCTTTCTAATTTTAATTTAGTCTATGTCATGGAGTTTGCAGATTTACCACTGGCCACACAAGACATTTTCACCACGCCTGAACTAATTTCAGGAGTCTTTAGTGAGGGTGCGATCCTTGCTGGCTTGGGGTGAATCGCCATTTACATTTCCTAGCTGCTTTCGCACATCATCAATTGTGGCATTTAGCTGGGCAATTTTATCTTCTAGCGATCGCCTAGCTGTTTCTATGCCGATGCTCTCACTCTCTGAGGCTTTCATCTGACGGCGCTTTGCTGCTATTTTTTTCGCTTCGACTTGGCTATCCGTCAGTTCTACCTCGTCGTCTGCTAGCAATTCTGGATTGCGTCGAGAAGCTATCAGTGCGCCGATAACACCGCCAAATACGCCACCGACAAAGGCCCCTGCTAAAAAACCACTGCCAAAACCATCTCGTTGACTCATATCTTTACCGCCTTCAACAAACCTTGCAACTTTTACAGTAGTTATGCTATCTTTATCTGCCCTAGCTGCATACTAGCTTAAGTCCCAAATGTGCGATCGCCTGCATCTCCTAATCCCGGTACAATAAACCCCTTACTGTTGAGTTTTTCGTCAATAGTAGCGGTGTAAACGATTAAACCTGGATAAGCTTCACTCAGTTTTTGCAAAGCTGGTGGAGCCGCCACTACGCAAACAATCCTGGTCAGGGAAGGATCGGCACCCCGTTGTGTTAATTCTGCCATTGTAGCCATGATCGACCCTCCTGTTGCCAACATGGGATCGGTAATTAACACTCGTGTTTGGGGGTCAAATTTTTCTGGCAACTTGTTTAGATAACAATGAGGTTGGAGTGTTTCTTCATCTCGCGCCAAGCCAAGATGATAAACCGATGCTAAAGGTAATAAAGTCTGCGCTCCTTCAAGCAATCCTAGTCCAGCCCGCAGAATCGGTACTACTGCTACTGGTATTTGCGGATCGATCACAGTTGCTGGACAGGTATCCAAAGGAGTCTGTACTGCTGTTTCTTGCGTCGGCAACCAGTCTCGCGCAGCTTCATAAGTCAGCCATCTTCCCAACTCAGTCATGGCGCTGCGAAATAATACTGAAGGCGTGCCTGCATCACGGGCGACTGCCAGCCAGTGTTTGATCAGGGGATGGGGTGGAACATAAACGCGCAATTGTAGCGTCATAGCCAGAAATAGGCGACTTTTTATTGTACAAGAACTGAAACACCATAATACTCTTTCCTGCATCCGGCTGACAGCTAAAATTAATACTCTCCAATTTATTGAGAAATTATTTCATTAGTAGTTGACATCTATTCTCAATCAAAGCTATATTATTATCCAGTGTTCTCCTCTCTTTTAAGGATCGGCAGACGGGATTGGCCAGCAGTAGCAGGCTCATCCCTCTTTTTTTTGATTGGTCATTGGTCATTTGTCATTAGTTAAATTAAATATTGATTGACTCTAGACAAAGGACAAATACTTCTCTACGTTCGCGCAGCGTGTCGCAGACAGACGCTACGCGTTAGCGGAGCTTTCGCTTTAGCGATACGCTCAGTACAAAGGACAAAGGACAAATGACTAATGACTAATGACGCAATCGTGATTGGGTCTGGTATTGGCGGATTAGTAACAGCGACCCAACTAGCAGCTAAGGGGGCGAAAGTGCTGGTGCTGGAACGTTATTTGATTCCAGGTGGTAGCGCTGGTTATTTTGAACGCCAAGGCTATCGATTTGATGTTGGTGCATCGATGATTTTTGGGCTGGGACAAAACGGCACTACAAACTTACTTACCCGCGCTTTGGCAGCTGTGAATGTTAGCCAAGATGCGATCGCAGATCCGGTACAGATTCACTATCATCTACCCCAAGGTTTAGACCTGAAGGTTGACCGGGTTTATGAAAAATTTTTGCAAAATCTTATTGCTCATTTTCCCCATGAAGAAAAAGGGATTCGTCGCTTTTATGACGAATGCCAAAAAGTATTCAAGTGTCTCAACAGCATGGATTTACTGTCCTTGGAAGAACCTCGGTATTTACTGCGGGTATTTTTCCAGCATCCCTTGGCGTGTCTCGGTTTAGTTAAGTATCTGCCCCAAAATGCTGGGGATTTTGCCAGACGCTACATCAAAGATCCTAAACTATTAAAATTTATCGATATGGAATGTTATTGCTGGTCGGTGGTTCCGTCAGACATGACACCAATGATTAATGCTGGGATGGTCTTTTCTGACAGGCATTATGGCGGAGTTAACTATCCCAAAGGCGGAGTAGGACAAATTGCCCAAAAACTGGTGGAAGGTCTAGAGAAAGCTGGGGGTAAGATTCAGTACAAAGCTAGAGTCACGAAAATCCTCACAGAAAAGGGAAAAGCGGTAGGTGTGCAACTAGCGAATGGTAAAGTATATCGGGGTAAACGCATAGTTTCTAACGCCACACGCTGGGATACGTTTGAGCAACTACTACCAGCAGAAGAAATGCCACTTAATGAGAAAAAATGGCAACAGAATTATCAAAAATCTCCCAGCTTCTTGAGTTTACATATAGGGGTAAAAGAGTCAGTTTTACCAGTGGGGACAGAGTGCCACCATATTTTGCTGGAAGGTTGGGAAAATATGACAGCGGTGGAAGGGACAATTTTTGTTTCGATTCCCACATTGCTTGATTCAGATTTAGCACCAAGTGGATATCACATCATTCATGCCTTCACGCCTCACTGGATTGATGATTGGCAAGAACTTTCTCCAAGCGAGTACGAGGCGAAGAAAGAAGAGGCGGCTGGGCGAATTATTGACCGCCTAGAGAAGATTTTTCCTGGCTTAGATGCTGGATTGGATTATCTAGAGGTAGGTACACCCCGCACCCATCGCCGCTTTTTGGGTCGTCAGGATGGCACTTATGGGCCAATTCCCAGGCGTAAGCTGCGGGGGTTATTGAAGATGCCCTTTAATCGCACAGCCATTCCAGGACTTTATTGTGTCGGGGATAGTACCTTTCCTGGTCAGGGATTGAATGCAGTAGCTTTTTCTGGGTTTGCTTGCGCCCACCGGATTGCTGTAGATTTAGGATTTTAATGCGATCGCAGCGCTTGGCTGCTAATCTGAGAAAATTAAATATTAACCCAGATGAGTTAGTTTAATTATTTTGGTACTTACCTTTAGATAGATAGGGTAAACCCTATACGGTTGCTCGTCAAAAATCGCTTGCTAGTAATGAAAAATAAAACTTTATATACGAAAAATCTAAGGCGCATTTTTGATTTATTTTGTCAATGTGTAATCTCTAGTATCAGCAAATAAATTAGCAAGGCCTTCTCAGGGCTTAATATATATTCATGCTTTCAGTAGATGCTGTTATGACTTTATCAATGCGACTATGTATATGTTCTCGAACAATAAATAGTTGCTTTGTTGTTAAGATAAAAAATCAAATTTTATCTGACTATAGTAACTTTGGTTTTTAGCCAATTGTTTGATGTTTTGAGAAGGTAACACAATGAATAAAATCCTAAAACGCACACTTATACCCAGCCTCATGGCTGCAAGTTTAGCTGGTGTAACTTTGGTTCCCGCTAAACCGGCTGCTGCTGACGATCAAGTACTACGAGATGCAGGTATTGGGGCTGTTACCAATGTCGTCACCGGAGCCGTTAGGGGAAATGGTAGTGTATTAGGCAATGCTGTCAAAGGTGGTGTCACTGGTGCAGCTGTCAATGGTGCAAATGGTCTGAGAAACACTCGCAATCGCCATCACCGGAACATTGGTCAAGATGTTGGAGTCGGTGCAGGTGCTAGCGCAGTGACCGGCGTAGTTACTGGCGATAGCAGAGATACCCTTGGGAATGCTGTTGACGGTGCAGCTGTAGGTGCAGCAATCCATCTACTGACCAATGGCAAATAATTTGTAAATTCATCAGCGAAAATACTTTCCAATTGTTAACAGGTTCCACTTGTAAACACTACGAATTTATTCCTCCCCTAATTCCTCTCCTTTGAGGATGATCAAAGACAACCCCCTTTCCCTACTAGAGAAAGGGGGTTGGTGGGTTAGATTGATATTGGGATATACGCCACCGTCACATTTAGATGACGTTAGGCTTAATACTAAACTCTAGCCCTTCAACGCTTTTCTAAAGTTTCGACGATAGGATTGATTCGTAATAAACAAAGCTGGCCATAGCAAGGATAAACCAATGCGATTGGTCAAAGTTGGATTAAAATTAGTCCGTCCAAATCCATTCCAAAACTTCCAAACGCCACCTCCGTAAACCCCTATCAAGCCAATAACAATTAAAGTACCCATTCCTATCAACTCCGTTAGTAACTGACAGAATTTAAGTTAAGTTTTACCACACTAGTAGTTCGCCAAGTGAACTTGGCGGGGTAAAGGGAAGGGGGAAGGGGAAAAGGGTTTAAATCCCTTACCCTTTCCCCTTTGCCCTTTCCCCATCCCTCACTCAGCATTTTTGGGTTGGCAGACTACTAGGTAAGCACTTCATAAGCAACGCCGAGAAGGTATGACAAAACTCCCCAGTTTTTTACATCTAAGTCAGTTAAACACACATTCTCTGATTCCAGTGTAGAATAGCCCCATGCTTTGCAGCTAGCTAGAGGCTCATGTATTGCATTCCGTTAGAATCTGTGAGCTAAATGCACAAAGTCGTATTTGTGGCTAAAAGGTTGCTGTAGTGATAAAAAAGTATAAATTATGATGCTAAAAATTAAGCTTAGAGAACACAAAAACCTCATCTAATTTTAGATGTTGTGGGAGCGATCGCTGCCATAAACCCATACATTGCTACAAATGGGCAACAGAGACATTTCTTCTACTTATCATAACTTTCTGGTATACCCACTGGTGATAAGCCTGCGATCGCTCTGAGATTTTGGCAACGAATCAACTCAGTAAAATTTAAACCAGAACGCCCTTCAATTTTTGCTACCGCTTCAATTGCCAACAATAGGTGCTGCGCTGCTTCAGCTTCTGAATAACCGCGCCGTTGTGCGATGCGAATTGCTGCTGCATCGGCATTTAACTCTGACTCTTGAGATTTATTAGTGCGCCAGATCCGAAAAGCAGCGATCGCACTTAATCCCCCGGCTATGGCTACACCCACCACATCTGACTGTGATGCTTCTAATAAGCCGCCTATCATCCCCACTAGCACGACACCTTGATAAATGTCGGGTTTAAACCACTTCACCCCCGTCAACCAGCTAACCATCTGCAACAGCAGCAAATCTCGTTGCGCCTTTGCTAGGCAACGCCATAAATCGAAATTAATATATATTGGTCGCGTCTGATACCAGGGTTGGGGAAAGGACGCATCAATCACTTTTGCCTGTTCCGGCTTACTAACAATTTTTGTCGTCATCCGGCCAGAAGCAGGCATTACATCTAATAAACGGCGAATTTCAACATTTGGCTCCATAAATTTAATTATTAGCCATAATGTGCATAGTAATTATTTTAGTTACCATTTGTGTTAACCTTTGATTTGTGAGATGCTCTCGCAATCTTTCTAAATAGTTATTCTATTAGTAAAAATCTCTCTAAATGGCGATTTGTAAATAGTTTAGACAAAGCCATAAGAATATTGATAAAGCAGTTTGATAGTGTGGCGGGATTTTATAGTATCCGTTTGCCCCCAAATTCAAAACCTGAAAGTTTTGGATAACCATTGATATTACTGAACGATATGGACGCTTTTGCTACCCTCCCACCTGAATGGACGAATCAGGCAATACACGCTTATGAATTTTGCTGTCCTAATTGCCACTCAACTAGCCGAGAAGCTGAAAAAGTTTGGCTAAATCGGCGTTCGCCTGTACTTACAGAAGACCGTCGTCGCAAATGGCAAGAGTTCTATTATTGCCACTGTACTACTGTGTGGTGGGCTTGGAGTAATGATCGCCCCCCTAAAGATATATCCAATCAGCCAGATTATAATGCTACATAGCTAATTTTTTCCCTGAGCAAAAGCCCACCTCAAGGCGGGCTTTTGTTTATCTAATTCTGAGCTTTATTTGCCATCACCAATTTTAGAAGGTGAAGGTAGTACGCAGAGTACCTACATAGATGGTATCGTTAGCGTCGTTGTGTTCAGGATTGAAGATTACCAACAAGCCAGGCGTGACCTGGATATTATCAGAAACCTTGAACTTGTAAAGACCCTCTAAGTGATAAGAGGTATCGGTGTCCAAGTTATTAACTGTTTTGATGCTGCCACCAGTAACTTTGGGTGGTTGACCAAAGATAACACCTAAAACGTTGCCTTCTCCACCTAAGTCTTTTAAAGCAAGCGATCCAGCCCAGTACCAAAGGTCTGCATCTCTACCAACGTTAACACCACTCCTAGCATCAGCAGTTGTATAACCTCCCCAACCACTAATAGCCAACTTAGAGCCAAGTTGGAATGTCGCTTCTACACCATAGTTGTTAGATTCAGTACGAGCACCAGTTCCAAAGGGGTTATTGGCAAAGGTGCTACCTGTACCTTGGAAAAGGCTGTTGGCAGCATTGCCAGCGAAGTAACTACGGGCATAGGTCAAACCAATATTGAAGGCTTTGGTGGGTTTGAAAGTTAATTGACCAAAGATAGTGTTATCGCCATCAAACAGACCGTTACTAAGTCCGGGATTATTAGCACCAAAGACACCATTACCAGTTGAAGGTGCTAAATAAGCACCAGTCAAGCTGATAGCTTCGTTAGGATTGAAAGTAACAGTCAAGCCAGCACCATTTTGACCTTGACGGTAGATGGGGCTGAAACGTCCATATCGAGATAGCGCACCTCTACCAGAACTTGCAAAGTCAGGGTTAAAGGTGTTTACGTTTTCATACAACTCACCGCCACTAGCGTCAATCTTGACACGCACTGCGTCAGTGAAGTTGAAAGCATAGTTAATTTTATCGATCACAACAGAGTTGTTGCTATCTCCATCATAACCCAATCGGGTCATGTTGGTACCACTACCGCTTGCCACACCACCAACAACACTACCAACGTTGGAAACGATATTGCCCGCATTTAAACGGATTTGCAACTGGTCTTTACCAGTGAAACTGCTGTACAAGTTCAAACGCACCCGATCAGAGAAAACAGTGTTGCTGTTTAAGTCTGGATTATTGTTAGGGTCGGCATCTGTATCAGCCCTATTTCCACCAAAAACATCAGACACGTTGAAAATTGCTTCCCCAACCAACTTGGTGGTAGTGGAGAACTGATTAGCTTCAAGTTCAGAAGTGCGGGCTTCTAATCCATCCACACGACCGCGCAGAGTTGCTAATTCAGCAGAATATTCTTCTTGTAAACGCTGTAAAGTAGCTAAATCTTGTTTGCTGACTAAATCAGCAGTAGCCGTAGCAATCAGTTCGTTAACCCGATCTAAACAGGCATTCAAACCTGCGGCAAATTCATAACGGGTCAAAGCACGGTTCCCACGATAGGTACTGTTAGGATAACCTGCAATACAGCCGTAGCGCTCAACTAGAGATTGTAAAGCTTGGAATGCCCAATCTGTGGGTTGCACATCTGAAAATTGCGAAACTGATGTTACCTGACTCATCTCATTAGAGTCTTGAGCTTCAGATAACTGGGCAGCATTTGTTACTTGTTCGTTGACTTCAGCAGCTAGAGCGCTATTAGCAACAAAAAATGTCGCAGCTACAATAACTGGACTAACTTTAAAAAGATTCCAGAATCGCTTCGTCATGTTTATACTCTCACTCACACCTAAATAACCAGACCACTGTAAAATGCTTATAGCACTTTACGTTCGGGAATTCCACACACAATCACAGACACGATTATACATTACAATCTGTGAATTTTACAAGCAATTCAGCTAACATACTGCTGAACCATAATTTTTAATTAGTTTATTTGGTAAACGCAAAATAATGCGGCGTTTGTGACGTAGAACTGTTCCTTCTTCTTCCAATTGTTGTAAGAGGCGAGTAACTGTTACTCGCGTGGTATTTAATACTTCAGCAATATCTTGATGGGTAACATTTAAATCAATTAGTTTTCCCTTATCTATATCACGTCCAAATTTTTCACTTAACCACACCAAAAATTGCCATAAGCGTAGCGAAATTGGTTTTCGATGCACAATACTTAGTAGATCCTCTGCCTGTTGAATATGGGACAACAAAGCATTAATATCTTGATGCCATAAATGAGGAGGTACAATGCTTACTTCCACGCCTGTGAGACATTCAATTTGGTAGGGCTTGACCCTAGATAAAGGATAGCCAATCAGATCCCCTAATCCCCAATAACCGAGAGTGATGAATGTTCCATCTTCACTCCACGTTAAAGTACGAACGGCACCGTATTCAATACGCCAAAGTACATCATTTTGAAGTGGAATTACTTCCCTACGGGTAAATATCTGCTGGGGTAATTGTCCGCCGAAAGCAGAGCTATTTGACACGGCAGAAGAGTTTGAAGTAGGAGTTGTAGAATATATCATTAACAGTAACTACATAATTATCAGGGAATCTCGATATTTAAAATGATAAGAAACTCTAATAATTTGTATAAAACAAAATCCACCTGTGTATCTAATTATGTGTATTTTTAGCCATGAGAGCTAGAGACTAACTCAAAATCTTTTCATTGAAACAACTTCTTGTTTTAAGTATCTATGAGTTAGATAGATACTTAAATTTTTTTCAGTTGTTTATCTGTTACTTTAGTTGTGCAAGTTTAAGAATAGGTAAGCTTTTAGTAAAATATTTAGTTAAATTATTTTTATTGAGCAAGTTTTCAACCGAAAAAATTGGGTTTCTCTCGCTCCTATACTCCGTATGGGAACGAGCGAAACCGCATTAAGCTAAGTCATTAAGACTTGTGTATAGGAATCATATTTGATTTTTGAAAAAGACTACGAGATAATACTGAGGTAAATATCGGTCTAAGAGTGAACCATG
>NZ_JAAGOG010000180.1:0-16063 GCF_010747425.1 Nostoc sp. UIC 10630 | reverse complement strand
GTGAAGAGGGGAGAAGGCAGGGGGCAGGAGGCAGGAGGCAGGGGGAAATTTTAGAAGTTGCCAAATCATTTTGCAAATATGCAACGCCATATTTGATATGATGCGTGATTTGTGGGTTTTGTAACTCACCTAAGTGAAGAGTTTTAGTCAGTGTGATTGGTTCATGTTAGAACAACTTGAAGCGGTGCTTGCCAATCTAAATGCAACCAAGAGTCAGCATTACCGCTATTAATGGCAATTTCTATCCAGCCGTGACTGCCAACTAAAGCTAGTATCTCTCCCACGTTGACATCACTGTAAGTTTGACAACCTGGTATATTCAACCCAGCAGCTTGCACATACCAAGTTTTGCCTTGTACGTAAGTTGCTGGAATGTTGCTCACTAAATTGCCAAAGTGGTCAATATATTGAATGCAACCCACTACACCATTGCTTGTCTGCTTGCAGTCGGCTATATCCAGTTTGACCAAACTTGCTTGATCAATTTCTTGTCCTAGTTGTTTGAGGGAGACACCACTAGCAAGACTAGCTGCCACTGGTGCAAAAATATCTCTACCGTGAAAAGTGTTGCTTGGTTGAGGAGTTCGCCAATAGTTAAGATTTGTAAGTTCGACGGCTGCGTAGGCGTAGCCCGTCGTAGACATCGCCGGGCTTTGACTAAGTACGCCGCTAAAGATACCATTATCTGGGCCTACTAAAAACCCTTGAGCAAATTCTACTGCGATCGCTCGTCGCTTACTTCCCACTCCTGGATCAACTACTGCCAGATGCACTGTCCCAACGGGAAAATAGGGATAAGCATTCATCAGGCAAAACCTGGCTGCGGCGATGTCTTGCGGTGGAATTTGGTGCGTTAAGTCTATCACCCTCAGCCTGGGGTTGGCTTGGGCTATGACTCCCTTCATTACGCCTACATAAATATCGCGATCGCCAAAATCGCTTAGAAAAGTTATGAGTCGTTGTTGCTCCATCTGCTTTTCAGACATATTTTTGTTAAAATCTACATTAAGTTATAAAATTCTGTAGCAACAGCTACAAAATATGTGTTATGTTATCAATAGAAGACATAAAGTGTAAAATTAAAGAAGGTAATCATTATGAATCAAGGTAGACTACAAAGTTCAAGGAAAGCACAAGAAGCCCACAGAGAGAATATTCAAAAAAGCCTAGAGCATCGCTTGCAAGTAGCCAGAGCAAAGGGCGACGAACAACTGATTCGTCAACTTGAAGCTGAAATGAGATATTCCAGCTAAATCAAGTTTTCATTGTTCTTAGTTTGTTGTGTAACCCGCTGTAGCGGGTTTTTTTTGTTTTTAGAGGGTTTGCTTTCTATGGTAATTGCGTTCTTGGGGCAATACGCTTGGGTTAAAAAAATTGTAGGTTGGGTTAAGCAAAGCGCAACCCAACAAAGCCCTAGAAATCTTGGGTTTCATTCTTAAACCCAACCTACGCAGTTGAAGAGTTTTGACGTTAACTGAACCGTATTGGCTCTTGGGGGATGTTTGAAAAGCCCTCCTGTCAGTATCAAAAGTTTTAGATCGCCTTCTAAATCCATCGATAAAAAGGGAGAAATAGAATTAAAGTCCCCCTTTTGAAGCTACGGTGTATTACGTTTGAGCTTTATTAATTTTTTGATTGTTATCTAATTTTGTTATTCCTCCAAAAACAATTAACCAAACTACTACTACAACCCAGTGGATTAAAACTATCACCCAGAAAGATCCTGTTAAGGTATATGCAACAGTACATATAATTCCTAACCATAAAGTTAAAGTAAGAAAAACCCGATTCAAGAATGTGGGATTTCCAGCTTTAAAAAATGTTTTAGCATTCAATGGATGATACAAAACAAATAATACTAAACTAACTATTGCCCATAAGCTCCATCGTAACCAATTGGTGATTTCGCTAGGATGAGGAAGCAAGATAACGCGAAAAATGAGTTCTTCGATAATCGCAGGTGCAAATAAACAACGTAATGTTAATAGGCATTGATCGATCCAACTTACAGACCAAAATTGGAGCCGTAAAAATCCTAATTTCCAGCCATAAGGTAGAGCGATAATACTATAGATTATCAGCAGTAAAACCAGAATTAACCAATCTTGTTGTGTAGGAATTACTAACGACGCTAGAAAACGATTTAAAATAATTGGAAGCGGTGCAATATTAGTAAAAGGAATCTTCATTTGCCCTAAAAAGACTGTTGGTGCAAGGGGTGTAATATTGGATTGCCAACCACCTACTTGATTGGTTCGCAATACTTGCAAAGTTGCACCATGTTTGAGAAATATCGCGGCGAGATCATCATGTACTTGTCTTGGCATGATTGTTCGCCACGTTGTCAAACCAGCCCAAATACTACCATCTTGAAATGGTTTCGTCGTTTTTCCTATTCCCGTGCCTGCGAGTACGCCTGCTTGACTCTGCCAATCAGCACGAACTATCCCCAAGGGTGCTAATTGTTGTTCTAAAGATTTACCTAATTCAACTAGCTGCTGAAAGCGTAATGTTTGCGGATGATTCGGATTTTTGCGTACCCAAGTTTGAATTTGAGGAGTTTTCGCAACTTGGTTTTTAATTGCCATTATCGCAGCATAAAGTGCTTGGCTTGAGTCTTGGACGCATGATGTACCAGGAGATACCATTGCGCCACCAGTACCATCGCCAACGCGATAACGTGCCATTGTTACCTGTAATTGTTGCTGGAATTCGTCTAAAGGCGAAAGTTTAATGCCATCAAAATTATAATCTTGGGTTACAGGGTCGAATTTAATCAGAATATCTGATACTGGACGTGTTGCTAGCCAGCCACGTTGTAAATTACCCATATAATCAGCCCATGTATGCGTTCCGGCAATAATTCCATCAGGGTTATGGGCATAAATTTGATGGTATTTAGTCTCAAAGCGTAATTCGTTAGTAAACTCGTCGCGGACAACTTCTGCGATTCCAAAAGCAAAATGTCCAGTGATAGTATTAGGTACTCCGATTGGTTCAGCTTTACGTCCGCCAATTCCACCGAATAGGTGTAGTACAATCGCTTTATCGCCTTGTTGCCATTTTGATATAGATGTTTCTACAGGTTTTAATAAGGCAGTATTGAATTTACCTTTATCTTTCTCGCTATTTTGCCAATTTACCTCTTGGATATAATTGAGTCCTAATTCCTCACCAGTAAGAATTTGACGGGGTTGAATTTGAAACAAAGAACGAGGTGCAAGGGCACTTACTGTAAATACGGCATTTGCATCTTTAGCACCATAAATATACCAACCATCCTCACCCGCAGGTGATTTTTCGATTTCCTGCGAACTTGAAGGCGCAAAGTCTCGCGTATCTATTACTTGTTGAGGAATACGAATAGTTTCTTGAACCCCATCAAATTTATTTGAGTTAGGGTTATAGTGCTGGACAGAAAAATAATCGCTATCCTGCTTATCTTTTGTAGATGAAAGGCTTTTATTGCTAGATTTAATCGGTTGAATTATTTTTACTAACCCATAAAATCTACCAGTTGCCAAAACAGGTTCGCGTTCAATTTGCAAAATAGAAAATTTATCTGCATTTGCATTAATGATTGTATTTGCATCTAAAGCAACAATTGTATCATCATTAGGATTTGCACCAGCCAAAGAACGCAAAATACCTACCTGATGAACTTGATTTAGTCGAAAAGGATGAATATTTCCTTGTTGTTGACTTTTAATTACTTCTGAAGTGAAATTTACATCTCGTGTTACAGCTTTAACCTTAGTAAGTAAATCTTTATTCTTTTTCCACTCTAGACGTACAATTTGTCCTACCAGATTTTGTGCTGTAGGTGGTGCATATTGCACTTCCATCCATACCCAATCTAAACCATCTTGTAATTGCTGTTTTGTTGGTAAGATTAACCTTCCTACCCAGTCGTCAACGGGTTTATAAAGTTTTGTAGATGGAATTTGTGCAACTGGATAAAAACTAGGTTTATTAAAGTTTTGTCGAGTATGTATCGCGTAATTGCTTTCTTTTTGTACTAGCTGTGGTTCTCTTGCGGAAAGTTCTTGCAACGCAATTACTACTATAAATACTAGCAGTAAAAATATCGTAAACACTAGCCTTGTTTTTCTAGTCAATCCAGACCAAATCATATATTATCAGCAACTAATATCATGTCCGCTTGATTATTTATTAAACTCCAACAACCCCACCCCACCAAAGCTACACTTTGTCTTCTCTCTCCAAAAATCAGGAGAGGAGATTAAGTTAAACAACTGGTATGTGGGGTGCAATGACTGTGATAATTATAACTAAGCGGACATGATAGCCCAATTTCATGTCATGCCGCTACTGTAACCGCAAAGCATAATGGTAAAACTCTTCATTCTTAACGTAATCTCGCGCTTCATAGAGTTTTTGCGCTGTTATGTTAGAAATTTGAGTAGATAAAATTACTCGAATTGCTCCACTTTGTTTTGCGTATTCTTCCGCAGCACTCATCAATAATTTTGCAATTCCGCTGCGGCGATGTGACTCTTCTACATACAAATCATTCAATATCCATACTCGTTTCATCGATACTGAAGAAAAGCTGGGATAAAGCTGAGTAAATCCAACTAATTCCCCATTGTCATTAGCTGCAAACACTACCGAGTCATTATTGTTGAAACGTTCTTTGAGAAACTCCTTGGCAGCTTCAAGGTTTGATGGCTGATTATAAAAAATACGATATCGATCAAATAGTATTGAAAGATTTTCAAGATGATTAATATTAGCCAATAAAACTTCCATTAATTATCCTTATAATTTACATGCAATGCTGTTCTGTTAAGCTAAAAGGTAGATTAAACCAAGAAAAATATTTGCTTTCTCAATTCAAGTAATTAATCGGCATTGCCAACCCTACTTGTACTGGAGGAGTTACACTAGGACTTCGGCTAACGGATATAAAGATGGATGCAATTACGAATGAATTTAATAAATATTTTTCTAAATGGAAAATTACCTTGCCAGAAGAAAATATACAAAAGCGTGAGAAAGGTTCAATTTCTCAAGCTGGTTGGAAGATAAATTTTATTTTTGGGATAAAAGATGATGTTGAGTATCTTGAGTATTACGCTATCCATAGAATGACCAATGATCGTCACATCATAATTTATGAAAATGGAGAAAAAGAACATTTAGAGTGTTTAGAGCCTCCATTAGAATACAGTTCAGCAATTGATCAAAGGCAAAGGGAGCATAATAAACATAACAGAAGAGTTAGAGATGAACTGAGCTATAAAGGCTTACTTTAACTTTCTGTACTCCCCTTGCACTTTATTAAGATTTTGGTTTATAAGTCGAAGCAACGTGCAATTCTTTCAACTGTTTAGCATCTACACTCGAAGGTGCATCTGTTAACAAACAACGCGCTTGTTGTGTCTTCGGAAAAGCTATGACATCTCGAATGGATTCTTCTCCAGCTAGCAACATTACCAAACGATCTAAACCGTAGGCGATGCCACCATGCGGTGGTGTACCATATTCAAATGCTTCTAAGAGAAAGCCAAATTTGCTTTGTGCTTCTTCAGGAGATAAACCAATCGCTTCAAACACCTGCTGTTGAACTTCTCGCTGATAAATCCGCAGACTTCCGCCGCCAACTTCTACGCCGTTGAGTACCAAGTCGTAAGCTTGGGCGCGTGCGGTTTTTAAATCGCTCAAATCATCAGGATGTGGTGCTGTGAATGGGTGGTGTAGTGCTTCTAGACGCTTTTCGTCAGCATTCCACTCAAACATGGGGAAATCTGTAATCCAGAGTAAGTTGATTTTTTCTGGATCAATTAAGTTAAATTCTTTAGCGATCGCTTGCCGTAGTCTATCTAAAGTTTTATTAACTGTAGCAGCATCACCAGCCCCAAACAAGAGCAAATGTCCAGCTTTAGCACCTGTACGGCGTAAAATTTCTTGTTTTTGTTCTTCGCTTAAGTTGTCTTTAATCGCGCCAATGGTGTCAATTTCGCCATCATCCCTGACACGGATATAAGCTAAACCTTTAGCACCGGCTTCGCTGGCTTCTTTAAATAAGTCGCCGCCTGGTTTAATGCGGACATTAGAAATTACATCGTTACCGTTAGGAATGGGGAGGATTTTGACGATACCGCCATTAGTAACAGTGTCCCGAAAGACTTTGAAACCAGAGTCTTTGACAATATCTGAGACATCAACTAATTCCAAACCATAGCGGGTATCTGGTTTATCACTACCGTAACGTTCCATTCCCTCAGCGTAAGTCAGACGAGGGAAAGGGCGCTGTAACTCAATACCTTTAACTGTTTTGAAGATATGACAAACTAAGTTCTCGTTTAGTTCGATAATTTCTTCTTGGGACATGAAGCTCATTTCCATGTCCAACTGGGTGAATTCTGGTTGTCTATCGGCGCGTAAGTCTTCGTCACGAAAGCAACGGGCAATTTGATAATATCTGTCTAAACCGGATACCATCAGCAATTGTTTAAATAGCTGGGGTGATTGCGGCAAAGCATACCACTCACCAGGATTGACGCGACTGGGTAGAACATAATCCCGCGCTCCTTCTGGGGTAGAACGGGTAAGTATTGGGGTTTCGACTTCAATAAAACCTTCTAAATCTTCTAGATAACGACGCATGGCTTTGACAATTTGATGACGCAGTTGCAAATTTTGCGCCATGCGTTCGCGTCGCAAATCTAAATAACGATATTTCAGTCGCAAGTCTTCGCGCACTGTCTCGGTGTCAGCTACGGAAACTTGGAAAGGTAACTGTTTGCGAACAGCATTGAGGAGTTCAATTTTATCAGCGTAGATTTCTACCTCGCCTGTAGGGATGCGGGTATTCAGCGATTCTTCGGGGCGTTGTGTTACCCTACCAGTGATTTCGACAACATATTCATTTCGCAGGGCATTCGCATGTTCGTAGGAATCTGGGGTGCGTTGCGGATCGCTGACGATTTGGACAATTCCAGTGCGATCGCGTAAATCTAAAAATATCACACCACCGTGATCGCGGCGACGGTCTACCCATCCGTAAAAGGTAACTGTTTCTCCAATATGTTCTTTTCGGAGTTCGCCGCAATAATGAGTTCGCATAAGTGTTAATTATTGTTTCCTGGGCTAGATTGGGAAGAAAATGTCAAAGCCTTCCCATTATCTAGCATCAATAGTAATTGTAGTAGTTCTGGTGCAATAAAAAATGGAATAATCTCACACTATATATATAAGAGAAGTCATAATACCGGAAGGCTGGGTTTTTCATACACAGCCAGGTAAAAAACTATGGCACAGACAGCAGCAATTACCAGCTTAATGGATGCCTAGACCGGATTTGGTTTAGTCCAAATTAAAGACGAACAGTTTGGCCGACACCGATCTGAGGGATTACCTGAAATTACTGAAGCTGAAAAAACTCCCTAGATATAGTGCGACGCAGATATGTATATCATCGGGCTGAAGCTGATTTGTTGGCAGGGACAGTGATGTTGTTGGTTGTGTCTCTCTTGCTAGCGATCGCTCGTTTGTATGCAATAGACTTTGAGATTAAGGTAAAATTATAAGTAAAAATGTTAAGAATTTTAAAGAAACTAATCAATGTCCAGCATTACTCTTGACAAAAGTAACTCTCATGTCGTCGTTATCGGTGCCGGAATAGGTGGACTGACTGCTGGAGCATTATTAGCTCATAGAGGTTACAGCGTCTTAATTTTGGATCAGGCCCTCGTACCGGGAGGCTGTGCTTCGACGTTTAAACGGCAGGGATTTACCTTTGATGTGGGCGCAACTCAGGTGGCAGGGTTGGAACCAGGAGGAATTCACCACCGCATTTTCTCAGAATTAGAAATTGATTTACCGCCAGCAACGCCTTGCGATCCTGCTTGTGCGGTGTATTTACCTGGGGAAAGCACACCGATTAATGTCTGGCGCGACCAAGAGAAATGGCAAGAGGAACGACAAAGACAGTTTCCCGGTAGCGAACCGTTTTGGCAATTGATGGCAACTTTGTTTGATGCCAGTTGGGAATTTCAAGGACGTGATCCGGTGCTACCACCACGTAATTTATGGGATTTGTGGCAACTAACGCAAGCGGTGCGTCCCAGTACATTAATTACCGTACCCTTCACTTTGTTTACGGTAGGAGATGCTTTACGGTTATGTGGATTGGGAAATGACCAGCGATTGAGAACTTTTTTAGATTTACAACTGAAGCTATACTCCCAGGTAGATGCAGACGAGACAGCGTTACTTTATGCAGCAACAGCGTTGAGTGTATCCCAACTGCCCCAAGGATTATTTCATCTCCAAGGAAGTATGCAAGTATTAAGCGATCGCTTGGTACAATCTTTAGAAAGAGATGGCGGCAAATTGTTGATGCGCCACACTGTAGAAGAAATCAAAGTAGAAAACGGCAAAGCTACTGCTGTTGTAATTAGAAATCAGAAAACTGGCGAAGTCTGGACAGAAGCCGCCGACCACATAGTTAGCAACGTCACCGTGCAAAACTTGGTGCAGTTATTGGGAGAACAAGCGCCATCTGGATATAAAAACCGGGTGGAAAAACTGCCCCAAGCATCGGGTGCGTTTGTGGTTTATTTGGGTGTAGATGCTAGCGCGATTCCGCCTGGGTGTCCTCCCCACCTACAATTTTTGTACGATGTCAATGGTCCCATTGGCGAGAATAATTCCCTGTTTGTTTCTGTCAGTCATCCTGGAGACGGTCGCGCACCAGAAGGGAAAGCGACAATTATTGCTTCTTCATTTGTCGATCCTGCACAGTGGTGGGAGACTGAAGATTATGAAGGACTAAAAGAAAAGTTTACCCAAGAAGCGATCGCTCGTCTTGCTCAATACTTCTATCTCAAACCAGAAACGATTATTTATCAAGAAGCGGCAACACCGCGCACCTTTGCTCATTTTACAGCCCGCGATCGCGGTATAGTTGGCGGCATAGGTCAAAGGATTCCCACCTTTGGCCCCTTTGGGTTCGCCAATCGGACACCCATCCAGCATTTGTGGTTAGTTGGTGATTCCACCCATCCCGGCGAAGGTACTGCTGGGGTGAGTTATTCGGCGCTGACAGTAGTTAGGCAAATTGAGGCGCAAATGTAAAGGCGCATATCTGTGCTACTTTACATAACTCCTTTAAATGCTATAAATCATACTTATAACCGATGGCAAACAGGACGCAAAACTGATGAAATAAGGTTAGTGTTGCGAATCTGGAGTAATGACAGACAGAGTTTTAATTCTTGGTGGACGAGGGCGGATTGGTAGCAGTGTTGCTCAGGATCTCGCTAACCATACGCAGGCTCAAATTACAATTACCGGACGTTCTGCGGAGTTTGGGAAGGCTGTCAGCTTGTCTTCAGGAGGACAAGTGGAGTTTTTGGTATTGGACTTGGCAGAAGTTGACAAGTTGCGAGATGCGATCGCAAACTCTAACTTAGTCATCCATTGTGCTGGCCCATTTCACTATCGAGATACTAATGTTCTCGAAACCTGTATTGCTCAAGGCGTTAATTATGTAGATGTCAGCGACCATCGTTCTTATACCAGCAAAGCTCTCAATTTTAGTGAAAAAGCTGCTGCTGCTGGTGTGACGGCAATTATTAATACTGGCATTTTTCCTGGTATTTCTAACAGCATGGTACGTCAAGGCGTTGAACAATTTGATAAACCAGAAAAGATCCATTTAAGTTATTTAGTTTCCGGTTCTGGTGGTGCTGGCATTACAGTAATGCGGACAACTTTTCTGGGGTTGCAGTATCCTTTTGAGACTTGGATAGATGGAAAATGGGAGATAATTAAGCCTTATAGTGAAAGAGAATTAGTTGATTTTCCACCGCCTTATGGACGCACCGGAGTTTACTGGTTTGATATGCCAGAAACCTTTACATTGCCCAAAGCTTTCCCATCAGTAAAAACTGTAATTACTAAGTTTGGCTCTGTTCCCGATTTTTACAATCACCTAACTTGGATTGCGGCACATATTTTCCCCAAGTGGTTAATGCAGCGCCGTTACATGATTGAATTTCTGTCTCATGTCAGCCATTCAATGACAGATGTCACTAATAATTTTACTGGGATTGGTGTAGCAGTTCGTTCAGAAGTTACAGGGAAAAAAGATGGTGAAACTGCTGTTTATTGTTCAACTGTAGTGCATGAAAATACAGCCGTGGCTTCTGGTTGTGGTACAGGTAGTATTGCCCAGTTATTGCTAGAAGGTAAACTGAAGAAGCCAGGTGTTTTTGCTGTGGAAGAAGCACTCCCAACAGATTTATTTGAAGAAGCAATGCAAAGCAGAGGAATTAAAATTAATCACAGTTGGTTATAACTTAATACGCTTGGTTGTGTTAAGCACACTGGTGAGGATGTCATCCGATTTTACGAAATATTCAGATACAGAGGTAGGGGCGTATAAATATAGGCCCCTACTAGAGGTAAAAATTAATATATCTTGCGGTAGAAGTAAAAACTGTACGTAAACATTTAGGATGCCTGTGAGCCTGAAATATTGAATATATTTATACACTACCACGGCTCATAAAATAAGAAGAGGAGCATTTTTTTGTGCAAAAAATTTTATTAAGTTTAAAGCAAGCCTTACGTTCAAGCTTTTTGGTCGTTGGTTTAATTATTTTCATTAGCTTGTCAGGTTCTTTCATTTTTGTTCAACAAGCTAGTTATGCAACTACTCTTGAAGAATTAAAGCTAATACCGCCAGAGTATAAACCAAATTCTGAAGAAAAAATTAATCGTGCTAACGAATTTGACCCAGGTATTGGTATTCAAGAAGAAGAACGACAAGAAGCTTATGAGCAAGCCATAAAAGATTCAAAAAACCTTACTACTATAGAGAAGACTTACGAAAGAAATTTGAAGGCTGAACAAGAACAAAATCCCCCAGAAAGTTTTGGTGAAAAAGCTAAAGAAGTTATTGAAAAGGTGACTGGTAAATAGAGAATCATAGACCTAACCTTCAACCCCTTCCCTCAAAGGGAAGGGGAGTAAAATTGAAAGCTTATCCCCGAATTGTGTACAGCTTTAGAAAATTAACCTTTGGTATTAACACACAATACCAAAATTTCTTTTATTCAAATTCATCAACTGTCGTCGGGGTATTAGCCTTTCTCTGATTAGCAATATTGCGCTCATACCACTTCATTAATGGAGTTGCAGTAATGCCATGTATAATCACAGAAGCTACAATGGTAGTGTAAGTTATCCAAGCAATTTGTTCGGCAGCCTCACCTTTTAAGCCATTACTAAAGGCATAGGCGAGATAATATAAAGAGCCTACACCGCGAATACCAAACCATCCAATTAACCACCTAGTTCCTGGATGAAAGGTTCGGCGGTGCGATTCTACAGGACGTTTGCCTATTGTGCTAATCCAAACCCCTACAGGTCGGATTATAAATAATAATAAAACTATCACCAATAAAGATTGCATAGCGTAATTGAGGATTGGCTGGAATAATAATATTGATCCCAATAGTAAAATTGTTCCAACTTCCAGCAGTTTTTCAACTTGCTCAACAAATTCTAATTGTGCTAGCGGTTTTTCGGGATCTCTATAACTGCGTTGGACAACTAACCCCGCAACAAATACTGCTAAAAACCCATAGCCATTAACCATTTCTGTTAAAGAATAAGTTAGTAAAATCGTGCTAATAGCAATAAAATCTTCCATTAACTCGTCAGCACGACGGCGTTTTTGAATTTTCTTTTCAATCCAGACTATAGATTTGGCAACAACAATTCCCATAACAATACCAGCTGCGATCGCCCAAATTAAATCAACCGCAATCCACTGTTGAAACCAGTTACCCCAGTTGTCATCTTTTAACGCATGAAGACCAAAATAAACGAAGGGAAAAGCTAAAGCATCATTTAACCCACCTTCAGAAGTTAGACCAAATCTCAACTCATCTTTATCGTTTATATCGGTAAGTTGTACTTCTGATGCTAATACTGGATCGGTTGGTGCGAGAATTGCTCCTAATAAAATTGCTTCTCCCCAATTCATCCCTAAAAACAATTTACCCACAACAGCCAGCGCAAGAATTGAAATTGGCATCAAAAATACAATCAATCGGGCTGTAATACCCCAAGCCCCCAACTTTAGAGGACGAACAATTCTTAAGCCGCAGCTAAACACAGAAATAATTACTACAAGTTCTGTTATTTTTTCCAGTAGTTCGGCATTAAAAACTTCATCTCGACGTAATTGAATCAGCCCAAAGGCATAAGGGCCTAGTAAAATACCAACTAGTAGATAGATTAGGGCAAAAGAAAGAGGTAGGCGAGCAATCCAACCTGACCCTAATGTTACCATCAGCAGAAGTAGACCAATTACAAATAGATCAATAATATAGATATCTACCATATAGAGATTTGTATAAAATTAAGCGTTACTTTGTAAGCTTAATTGCAATACTTTTTTATTAGCATTACCTATGGGCAGATTTTCTGGAATTAAGAATTAGAGATTTAGACGCGCCACCAAATTAGACAAAAAGGGAATAGATAAAGCAGTTTTCCTTTGCATTAAGTACAAAGCTACAATTTTTGAGGTATGAGGCGGGAGATAGAAACATTTTTATATTTTGATACGTGAGTCTTGCATTTTCTATCTCACTTACTTGCAAACTGCTGTAAAATCGCACTTCTATTCTTCGCATCTGCCCTTAAAACAATGGGATGTAGCACGCGAATATGGTAACAGCACACAGATGTACTACTTTTTCACTCAAATATAGCTTTTTAGTACAAAAATACTATAATAGATATAGCGTCCACAAAGCCTAATTAAATGCCTAACGGCTGTGTGAAAACCTTCTGGAAGATGGATTCAAGGGTTAGTTCGATGATGAAGCATTACATTCTCAACCTCAATCCGACTGCCAAACATGAATGGGATCGGTGTATTTTACGCGATCCGCTAACTGCCAAACGCCCAGACATTGCTAAACTAATTGCTGAAGCGGTTGGTGCTGATACAGGCAGTTATTTGGTGAGCGTGAATATCGAAGTTCAAGTTTTGGAGCAAGCCGCAGTCCCTCAAGCAGAACAACTCTCGCTTTCGTTTCCAGAGGTGAGTGTGCAGTCACAACCACAACTGCGGGAAGCGGCCTAATGCGATCGCTTGAAACATGTGCATAATCAATTTAGTGTAGCTAAGTTGAGAGCAAAATTAGCGTAGCTTGCCGCCGTAGGCAGCGCTCAACAACTCATATTATTTAACCAGACAACGCAAGACAAGGGGTTTCCAAAAAACAAATTATCCAAAATTATTTATAGGGGATCTTGGACAAGATCCCCTAATTCTGCCACCGTGTACTAGAAGTTCGCCAAGTGAACTTGGCGGGGTAAAGGGTAAGGGGTAAGGGGGAAAGGGTTTAAATCCCTTACCCTTTCCCCTTTCCCCAGTCCTCACAAGCGCATTTTTGGGTTGGCAGACTACTAGAATCTGTGGGACAACAGTTGAGCAATTTGCTGATTAATAGTTGCAACATCAAAACGCCGACTAGCAGTAGTCCTGGCATTATTGGCTATAGTTGCAGTTATTTCCGTCTCCTGAAGACAGGTGATAATCACCTGTGCAAGTTCCTGGGGTTCTGCTGGTGTCACTAGAAAACCATTAAGTCCATGTTCTACTAATTCCATTACACCCCCAGCTTTTGCTGCAACTACAGGTTTTCCACACAGCATTGCCTCAACAATCACTCTACCAAAGGGTTCTGGGGAAGTAGAGGTATGTGCCACCAAGTCACAAGCTGCCATTAACTGGGGAATATCTGAACGAAATCCTAAAAATTTAACGCGGTTTTTTAGTCCCAAATCGGCAACTTGTTGGTGTAATTGTTTGACATAATTTTGTTCGCCAAACAGTGCATCTCCCACTAAAATTACTGTCACCTCTGGCGGACATTTGGCAAGAGCATCAATTAAAATATGCTGTCCTTTCCAAGGTGCAAGACGGCTAAAGTGTCCGACTACAAATTTTCCTGGCAATCCTAATTCTTGCTGTAATTGATTAATGTCAGATTCATCAGTTTGATAAATTTTTGGATCAAAGCCGTTATAGACAACTTCGACTATATCTGAGCGTCCCCCCGCTTGGATAAAGGCTGTTTTACTAGCTTGGGAATTAGCAATTACTAATGAGGCACAACGATTAGCTAAGTTAATCGCAATGCGAAGATTAGTTTGACTAAAATGTTCGCTTGAGAGAATATCGTGTAAATGATAAACCAGAGGACGACGACTAAAAAAACTTGCTAATGCTCCGACAACTAATGCTTTTTGGGTGTTGGCATAAATTAAATCGTATTCACGCGCTTTTTTTATAACTTTAGTAATCAAAGGTGCAAGTTGTTTTAAACTCTTTAATCCTTGCACCAAACTGCTTTCTTTTCGAACTTGGATTGTTTGAGTTGAGAGAACTTCTACTGGGATATGATTTTGCTGTAGTAAATCTTTAAATGGCCCATCTGCGAATAAACCTACTAAAGCGCTATGAGAGTATGGTTTAGCAATATCTATTAAACATAATTCTGCACCGCCTGGTTTACCGCTTTGGTCTAGGAAAAAAATTCTCATAAAACTTCCTTGTAATACAATACGGTTCAGACGCGATAAATCGCGTCTCTACAAAGCAATTTTCGTGCCTCTATTTCATTAATTTAATAGGACATTCCGTACTTGCTGGGAGATTTGATTCCAGTCATAATGTGTAACAGCATAATGACGACAGGCTTCTCGTGAAGGTATGGGGATGTTTCCCAAAAGCACTTGTTCTAATTTTTCAGCAATAGCTGAGGCTTCTGTAGAAGTAGTAATTAAATCGGGTGAAAAATCTGATAAAATTTCTGGCATCCCACCAACTGGTGTACATAAAACAGGAGTACCACAAGCTAGAGATTCGACTATTACTAATCCAAAGCCTTCAAAAGATTGGCTAGGCATTATAGTCAATTCCGCAGCTTGATAAGATATAGGTAATTGCTCATCAGGGAGAAAACCTAAAAATTTAACGTTGTCGTCTAATCCTAATTCTGTAGCCTGTTGTTGTAGTGCAGCTTGAATGTGACCACGACCTGCGATCGCTAGCCAAACATCTGGTATTCTAGGCTTAATTATAGCCAAAGCTTGTAATAATTTATCAACTCCCGTTCGATGTACTAAACGGCGTGATGTAAATATAATCCGGCGATTGTTTGGCCAGCCTAGCTGTTTACAAGCATCTTGGCGTGATAAATTTGGTTGAAACCAGTTAATATCAACTCCACCAGGGATAATATTAATTTTGCTCCACGGTACTTGATATTTATCATGTAATATTTTACCAAATGCTTTGCTCAATACAATGAAGCGATCGCAGCGATTATATGTGTTTTTTTCTATTAGGTGATGCTTAATCAAAAGGCTGAGATTTTTATTAACTACCTCTTGCTGACTCTCAGAAGCCCAAGGGCCATGAAAATTAAAAGTAACTGGTACTCCCTTTGGTAAAATATCTAAAAGTGGAAAGCTATATAATGCAAAGTGTAGATTAATAGCATCTGGCTTGTTTGTTCTTGTTTTCTGAAAGTTAGTGCGAATAGACCATAATCTTTGCCAAATAGCACTATCGGGAGAAGCCAAGTTAGTCAGCTTAATCGGCGAATTTAATTCAGCCTCTGGTAGACCGACTCCGCATAATTCAACCTGGTCTTTATTGGCTGCTAATTTATGAGTTAGTTCATACATATACCTTTCTAATCCTCCAGGATTTTTGGGAAACCAGCCTAATCCCAATGTGAGAATAGATGCAGATGATGAAGCTAAATTTTCTTGTTTATTTTTCACTAATATGTCTCCTATAAATATATGAAAACAGTAGGCATGTACAACTTTAAACCCCTATAAATGTTCCAAAGATTAAGTAATAGAATTTCCAAATCTACATTTCCAATAAGATTTTTATATAGAACACTAATTTATAAACTATTTATATGTCAACGTCAACAAGGGATAAAACCTTGTGTTTTTATGAACTACATAATACTAGTTAGGATATATA
>NZ_JAAGOG010000179.1:0-16095 GCF_010747425.1 Nostoc sp. UIC 10630 | reverse complement strand
ACTCCTCCCCACTCCCCACTCCCCCTCTATGCCTACAGATACTTTTGAAAAAACTAGCTGGAGTTGGCAGCTTTCCCAATTTCAACAACAAGCGGGAGAATGGTGGGAATACCAGTTTTACCGCTTTGAGAAAACTCTACCAGAATTGCCTAATGAATGGTCGATTAGCCCTTGGTTAGGTGAGTTGCTGAAATTTCTGTTTTGGCTGGTAATTGGCTTATTTGTAGTTTGGGTGGGTTGGCAATTATGGCGGGAATTCAGCCCTTATGTATATTCTTGGCTGAATAGAAGTGGCAACCTGACTGATTTTCGTGCAAAAACTCGCTCTAGTGAGGCATCCATAGCACTTTTGTTGGAGCGATCGCAAGAATTTTATCGTCAAGGTAACTACCGTGAGGCTTGCCGTTGTGTTTATTTAGCAATGTTGCAGCAGTTGCATCAAAAAGCGATCGCACCCCACAAACTCAGCCGTACAGATGGAGAATATCTGCAATTGCTGCGATCGGCTGTGACTCCCATACAGCCTTATGAAACTTTAATTACCACTCACGAGCAATTATGTTTTGGGAATGCCGAGATTTTGCCAGACAATTATGAGCAGTGTCGGCAAGCTTATCGGGAAATTTCCCCAGAATGAAGAGAATGTGGGGTTAGGGATACTAGAAGCATAGATAGCTAAAAAAACAATAATTTTAAGGAAAATTAATAAATAAAGTAAGGAAAAGCGAGAGACAGGCACAAAGACTTATCCTCGCTTTATGATTACCTAAGCTGTGAGAGTTGCGATCGCCTTGTCTACAGCTTGCAAGGCAGTGTTTACTTCCGCCTCTGTGACAATTAGCGGTGGCACCAATCGGACTACTTTTGGCCCGGCTGGTACCAGTAATACACCCTCTTTGATGGCAGCATTGACGATATCTGCTGCGGTTAATTGGATATCGGCTCGCAACTCCAAACCGTTGATTAAACCCCAACCCCGAACTTCGCCAATTTGCTGAGGATATTTCGCTGCGATCGCTCTCAACCCAGATCGCAACTGTTCACCCCTGTCTTGCACATTCTGCAAAATATTTTCCCGTTCCAATGTCTGGCAAACACTGAGTGCTACACCACACACAAAAGGATTGCCGCCAAAGGTGCTGGCGTGTTCCCCTGGCTGAAAAACATCGCAGAATTTCTTGCTCATCATTGCACCGATGGGGATACCGCCACCTAAGCCTTTGGCACTGGTGAAGATATCCGGCTCAACGCCAAGATGTTCGTAAGCCCATAATTTGCCACTGCGCCCCATACCAACTTGCACTTCGTCAAAAATCAATAAAATGCCAGTTTCATCGCAAATCTGCCGGAGCTTTTTGAAATAAGCAACATCTCCCGGACGCACACCGCCTTCTCCCTGCAATGGCTCAATCAGAATTGCCGCTACCCGGTAATCACCTTCATCCAACTCGCTAATCGCCACTTCCACAGCGTTAATATCGTTGTAATTTACGTAGTAGAACCCAGGAACCAAAGGATCAAAATACTTTTGATATTTCGGTTGTCCTGTAGCGGTAACGGTGGCCAAAGTCCGCCCGTGGAAACTGGCATTGGCGGTTAAAATAATTGGTTTTTCAATGTCTAATACTGTGTGGGCATATTTCCGCGCCAGTTTAATTGCAGCTTCGTTAGCTTCAGCTCCAGAGTTGCAGAAAAATACGCGATCGGCACAAGAATGTTCAACAAGCCATTTTGCCAATTCACCTTGTTCAGGAATATAGTACAAATTAGAGACATGGTGCAGCTTCTGAATTTGGCGTGTTACCGCTTCTACCATAACTGGGTGGGCGTGTCCCAAAGTGCAAGTGGCAATTCCCGCTACAAAGTCCAGATATTCTCGTCCCTGTGTATCCCAAACCCGGCATCCAGCACCCCGTTCTAGAGCTAAAGGAAACCGACCGTAGGTAGACATGACAGCTTCATTGAAGCTATCTGCATCAAAGGGACTAGATGCTGACCCTGAATCTGGGGGGATGGTGGCTTGTTCAACGAGAGTTTGTAGGCTCACTACCGCTCCTCCTGAAAGTTTTTCATTATATAGTTATTTACTAGTTTCCTAGAAATCCCTAAAAAATACTTTTTATTTAGCACAATTCGCACTTCTTCTTAGACTAACGCTTATATAACCTTGGCGGTGGTGAAAAAACTTTGGACTTTAACACTTGTGCAAGAGTCTGAGCGATAGCCAATTTGCGTAGATGCAGCCCAAACTAGGCATCGCAAGTCTTGGGTAAAGTCTAGAGATTTTTCTCACTGATGTTCAAGCCTGACTAGTCAAATATTTCTAAGATACAAGGTTGGGTGCAGCGATCGCATAACCCAACATAAATAAGGTGGTAATGTTGGGTTGCGTTTCACTCCACCCAACCTACTAGCACGGCTGCAAACCCTCTCCCTTGCTCCATGCCCCCCTGCGATCTCAATGTGCAAATTAAATGCTTAACAGCTTACGTCTAATGCACTATTTTAGTCTTGCCACGCTACTACGACGGTATATGTTTTTACCGGAGTCTCTAGTTATGGTGTCCGCTAAAAGTGTATTCCCGCCATACTATGCTAAATCTGAGTGCTAGACAAAAACATTACCACCAACTACTAGATTTGTCGCGGTGAAATTATCTAAAGTTGCGAAGGTGTAAAAAGAATAATAACCAAGGACTTGAACTAGTGTAGAAGTACCCGATTGCACAAATTGTAGATTGCCATCTAAGATGGGGTTGCTACTACTGTAGCCCCGACTCTTAAACAGGTCAGTAAAGACTAACTTATCCTGGCTCGGATCAAAGTCAGTGATTGTATCATCGGAATCGCTCAAGGTTTGATAGATGAACTGGTCATAACCGCTCCCGCCAGTCAAGTTATCGCTACCTGAACCACCAATAAGAATATCATTGCCAGCACCACCAAGAAGGCTATCATTTCCAGCACCACCGAGAAGGCTATCATTACCTAGACTGCCAAGCAGGGTGTCGTTACCTTCACCACCCCGTAGTAGGTCGTTGCCACTCTTGCCATCAATGCGGTCATTTCCCCCTTGACCATTAATAAAATCAGCTGAGTTGTCAAAGCCATTGACATTGTTGTTTAGGTCATTAAAAAAGGTGACTGTATTTTTGTTGAAGATGGTGCTTTGGGTAGAGTTGGCATTAAAGACATCAAAGCTGTCACGAATTTTGGTTTGCCCATCACACAGGATATTGCCCAGAGTTGATAGGTTGTCTAGGTTTTCTAAGGCAAAGTTTTGCAGAATAATTTTGTCATCAGCCACCCCTTCAAAAGTAACTTCCAGATTATTACCATTCTGGGTAAGTAGTAAATTTCGGGCAGTCAATCCAGCCCCTTGAAATTTCAGGGTATCCAATTCGCCAATGATTGCTGCTGATGGATTTGAGCCTTTACCTAATCCACCAAAATCGGTAATGGTATCAACACCGTCACCTAAGTTGTAAACAAATTTATCCTTGCCACCGCCACCAGTTAAAATATCGTTGCCTTGATTACCTGCAATAATGTCGTTCCCAGCTTTAGCATAAATTATGTCAGCGTAGTTGTTTCCCACTAGATTATCAGCGCCACTAGTTCCGATCAAACCGTTGAACTCTAATGCACCAATATCAACTTTACCCTCAGATATTCTGTCAAATCCCATGCCGCGCTGGTCTGTTATAATACCTGCCGGAATCAGGGCATTGTTACCAGCGTTAATGGCGGGACTATCTTCAAATAAGGCATGGGTAAGGGTTGTACCACCGTTATTTTGCAATGGGCTAAATTTGGGATCGATTGGGTTGGTGCTGTTGCCAACGATACTGCTACTGCTAGTAAAACCAGTGCTACCAGTGTTATCCCCAATCAGGTTATTACCATCATCGATGAAGTCGCCGGAAACGTCGGGGTTGATATCACCGCCATAAAGATTCCTGTTGTTGAAGTTGCCTGCAATGATGGTGTTCCCAACGTTGATAGTCCCGCCACCAGAAACACCTCCACCAGTGCCGCCCCCCCAGTTGTAAAGGTCTTCTGCGGTGTTATTAGTAATCGTGGTGCTGTTCAGATTGAGGATGCCTGAGCTAGAGATGCCGCCGCCGTTCCCTCCACTTGCCTTATTGCCAGAGACAGTACTGCTGGTGATGTTCAAGATACCTGAGTTAGATATGCCACCTCCAGAGAGTGCTGAATTACCAGAGATAGTAGTATTACTCAAGCTGACACTGCCAGAGTTAAAGATGCCGCCACCGTAGGACGGGTAAGGGTCAGGCCCACCGCGATTAAGACCACTGGCAAAAGCCCCATTACCAGAGATAGTGCTTCCTATTATGCTGAGAGTACCTATGTTGAATATGCCACCACCGAAGGCTGAGGAGTAACTGATAGATGCACTATTACCAGAGACAATGCTTTTAGTAATGCTGAGGTTGCCTTTGTTAAATATGCCTCCGCCGAAGGATGAACCACTGTTATTAGAGACAGTGCTGTTAGTGAGGCTGAGATTACCTTTGTTAAAGATGCCGCCTACTGTTCCCTTGTTGCCAGAGACGATGCTTCCTGTCAAGTTGAGGCTAGTATTGTTATTAACCAAAATACTGCCAAACGCATCGTTAGCATTAGCAATCTTCAAGCCATCAATGTTGGCATCTGTCCCTGTTCCTGATATTTCAAACACGCCAGAGGCATTATTTCCACTCACGGTAAGGTTTACTGCCCCAGTCCCCAAAAGGGTAATATCATCGGTAATTGTTAGTTTATCGGTGGTGAGGGTGATGATATCTGGAGTGGCATCACTAAAAACTCCTGCAAAGGTAATAATATCTGCCCCAGCAGTAGCATTAGCATTGAGGATAGCTTGCCGCAACGATCCATCTCCAGAATCGTTGGTATTAGTGACGACTAAATCATTGGCTGCGATCGCTACTGTGGCGGTATAATTCACATTATCGATTTGGTAAGTCGAATCTGCTGCCAAGCTGAGAGTCAGATTTTCCGCCGCTTCTGCCTGAATATCGTCGACAGGTTTCAGGGTGATATCTACATAGCTTTGCCCATTAGCAATCACGATACTGTTGCCGTTGACAGGTTTGCCACCCACACTTAGGTTGTAGTCTGCAATACTCGCATTGCCATTAACAGAGAAGTTGACTGTTAATGCCCCACTGCTGTTACTGCGGCTAACGCGGTAACTACCAATATTCCCACTGTTTTCATCGGCAATGTTATCAGTTGCGATGATGCTGATGGTAGGGACGAGGGGATTGGGATTATCAGGTGGCGTAATTATACTAGGCTGGACTTCATAAGCACCAATATCAACTGCAACGCCGGATATCCTGTCGAATCCAGCGCTTCTTTGATCGGTAGTTACACCAAGAGGAACTAGAGAATTATTGCCAGCATTAAGAGCGGGGCTATCTGCAAGTAAGGCGTGAGTAAAAGTTGCACCACCGTTATTTTGCAGCGAACCGAGTTTTGGGTCAATGGGGGTGGCGGTTGTGCCAATGAGAGTGCTGGTGGTAAAGCCAATACTACCAGTAGCATCGCCAATCAAGTTATTGCCAAAGTCGGTAACGCTACCGGATACGTCAGGTTGTATATCATCGGCAGGGGACTTATCAAAGTTGTCTGCAATGATGGTGTTACTAACTTTCATGGGACTACCATAGCTGGCAACACCCCCACCATTACCAACACCATTGCTATCTGAGTCGGCTGTGTTGTTAGTAATTGTGGTGTTGATCAGAGTGAGATTGTCAGTATTTGTGTAGCTGCCGCCATTAAATATACCACCGCCTTCGTCATTGGCTGTATTGCCTGAGATGGTGCTGTTAGTTAGAGTAGCTGAACCACCAAAATAACTACCATCATTTGCGTTAACGACACCACCACCGTTATAGTTTGCCTTATTACCAGAGACAGTACTTGCTATGAGGTTGAGAGTACCGCCTTTGTTGTATATACCGCCACCATAGTTTGCTGTATTGCCAGAGACAGTACTTGCCGTTAGGCTAAGATTACCAGTGTTTGCAGTGGAACCGTCATTATAGATGCCACCACCGAAGTCACCCGTATTGCTAAAGACACGACTTCCTCTAAGGCTGAGGATGCCACCGTTATAGATTCCGCCTTTGGTATTACCAAAGATACTGCTTCCTTTAAGGCTGAGGATGCCGTTATTAGAGATGCCGCTTTCCTCTGTATTGCCAGAAACACTGCTTCTTGTCAGGCTGAGGATGGAATTTGAATTGACTTGAATACCGCCGCTAGCGATCGCCAAACCATCAATGGTGACACCTGTCGCTGTTCCCGATATCTCAAAGACTCTAGAAGTATTATTCCCACTCACCGTAAGCTTGGATGTGCCAGTTCCCAGGATAGTAACATCATCGGTAATGGTCAGTTTTCCAGAGGTGAGGGTTATTACATCTGGGGTAGCATCAGTAAAGATTTTCCCAAAGGCGATCGTATCATCCCCAGCAGTAGCATTAGCTAAGTTAATAGCCTCCCGTAAGGTAGTGACATGATTATTCGGATTGCCATCATCTGCATCCCCGGTACTATCTACCGTAAAGGTTGCCAGGACTCCTGCGTAAGCTTCCCGTGTCGTTTCTGTAAACGCTAAAGTTACTTCCATATCACCGGTGCGGACTTCCAAATCCCAATTGCCGCCCAGTGCTGCATTGCCTGTAAGCTGACGGGAAGCGGCAATATTGGCTCCTGTAAGTTGGTGCAGTTTGGCAATAAATTCTGCCCCTGCATCACCGTCAGCTACGTTACAACCATAGATGAGTAATTTAGCTGGATATTCTGTAGCAGATTCAACCGATAACCCAGCGGTTTTTGATGAGGCGGTAAATATCTTCTGCCACTGTTGTAATTGCTGAGTATATTCATCAAGGGTATCAAGCCCCAAGCGGGTGTTACCCAGTTGCAAGCTACCAGGAAGACCGTGGCAAACAATATGAATGCTGCTGAGATTCTGGTTAGTACGAGTTGCCAAAATCTCCGTAATTTGCTCAACACCGTTCTGTGTTGGATCGATTACGAACACATCAGTGTTGGAAATAACACCTTTGATTAAACTGTGATAGTCTTTCACAGCCATGTCGATAAAGACCAAGCTGCGTGTGTAATGTGTGGGAGTTAAGGAATTTACTTGGAAGTATGGAGTACGTAGCGTTGCCATTTTTTTACTTCAAGCTAAGGTTTAAGGTTATGAGGTCAACTCAAACTGACTGAAGCCTTGTCATTACGAGTTTTCACACAATTAATAACAGTAATAGGGAATTATTTTTACTATTAATTTCTTTCTTATCGTCACGCAAGTTGCTGCTTTTGTAAAGCGATGCAAGTATATAGTTTTACTAAATTGCTAAATTCACTAAGCTAGAAAAAATCTAAACAAAACTAAACATAACTCTTGTCGTGTGGGCAACGTCAGCGCCCTAATGATGGAAGTTCAAGTTCAATGTGGGACAGCTTACTATTCGTGCTGAGTCCCTTCGAAACATAGTATGTATGGCTGTCGTCGCTATCGGCGGAATCGAAAATAAGACTATAGGGAATGAAATAGCATATTCAGTCTTGAGAATTTTGGAGTTTTACCCAGATTTATCGAGCCGTTACTGAATAAGTCTTTAAGCTAAGTAACTCGTTAGAAGCGTTCTTATTCAGTAGCAAGTGGTCAATTTTATGCACTACTAATTACTCTTGAGTCGTTGCTGAAGACATCAATGATTATATTGATTTACTCCCAGTTACTTGTCTTAATTTTATACATATCTCAAAGATTATGCGAATTATACATATTTTGAACCACGTTCAAGAAATAGGTAACGGTATTGTGAATGTGGCAGTTGATCTGGCTTGCTTACAGGCAAAATCTGGTTATGAGGTAGCGGTTATTTCTGCTGGTGGTGAATATGAGAAATTACTAAATATCTGTGGTGTCAAACACTACCAACTAGACCAAACTAGAAAATCGATCAGTATTGTCAAAGCGGCTGTACGTTACCGGGCGATCGCAGCAGAATTTCAGCCAGATATTGTTCATGCTCACATGATGACGGGGGTAATCTTAGCACGTATTTTTCAGGGAAATAAATATACTTTAGTTTCCACAGTCCACAATGAATTTCAGCGTTCCAGTCTGCTGATGGGTTTAGCTGATAGGGTAATTGCCGTTAGCAAGGCGGTGCGAGATTCTATGGCAAAACGCGGTATCCCAGAAAACAAGTTGCGGGTAGTATGCAATGGAACTTTGGGCAGCCCCCGCACTCGGCAAATACAAGATTATCAACCTTTAGAGTTACAACGTCCAGCGATCGCTACTGTAGCCGGTATGTATCAACGCAAAGGTATCGCTGAGTTAATCGCTGCTTTTGAACAAATTGCCCCAGATTTTCCCCAAGCGCATCTTTATTTGGTAGGAAATGGCCCTGATAAACAGCTATTTGAGGCACAAGCACAAGCAACTTCTGTAAAAGAACGGATTCATTTTGAAGGCTTCCAGCCGCAACCTCAACGCTACCTGATATCTTGTGACATATTTGTGTTGGCTTCTCATCGCGATCCTTGCCCTCTAGTACTTTCGGAAGCTAGGGAAGCTGGGACTGCGATCGTTGGTACTCAAGTAGATGGGATTCCTGAAGCTTTGGATAATGGACAAGCAGGTCTTTTAGTGCCAGCAAAAGATAGTAATGCTTTAGCTGGGGTTTTAGTGCAATTACTGAGTAATGCCGATATGCTGCATGAGTGGAAAAATCGGGCAAATCAAAACCTACAGTGGTTAAGTGTTGCCCGCGTTCATCAGGAAACACTGGCTGTGTATCGTGAGTTAATTACAGATTAAAGGGAATGGGGAATTGGGAATGGGGAATTGGGAATTGAACATTAGACACTAATTAATAGTTCTTCTTCCCCTGCTCCCCTGCCTCCCCAGTTCCCAGTCACAAAGGATGATAGAAAGCGTTAATAGTGTAGCGATCGCTTTAATTTTAAAGCTACACCTAAAGCACCAAGGGCCAGTAAACCCAAAACGTTAGTTGATTCAGGAATGGCAGTGTAATAAGATGCGACTCTAATAGGCCCATCTTTATCTGTTTGCTCTGCTGGTATTGGTGGAATGATTCCAGCACCTGGGGCTAGATTTGGTAGTGTAGCAAAGGGATTGTAAAACAGGCTTCCGTTTCGGATTACGCCACCCCTAAAAGTGATAGTACTGCCACTGATGGTAATGTCTGTAAAAATATCCTTTAGATCGGGGTTATTAGACAAACCGATCTTTCCATCTCCATTTACATCTCCCCACTCCACAGGCTCATTATCAAATGGTGGAGTCGAATCGGGATTAGTATAGGACAGCGTTTTTAAATCAAAGACTAAGCTTTCGATATCGTATCCGGTGTTATTTAGAAAGTTATTAGCTACATCTGGAACACCATATTCTATTACTTGCCCTGGTTGAAAATCTGTAAGGATTCTTGGCTTCTTCGTGTTGAATATATCTTCATTCACACTCGTTACAATGGGTTCTACCAAGATAACGGCTCTCGCTGGTGTCAAACACAAAAAACTAATTCCTGCTGCTCCTAGAAGAGACAAGGCTAATTTGGTTACGGTTGTAGTCATATTTCTGTCCTCTTCATATTGATTGAGAGAATGCTATATTGCGTGAGTTAAATCAAACAGCAAAACCTCACTTTTGAACTGCTATCTATTTGCTAGATAAATAGCGGTTAATGTGTGTCTGCTCAGTGAGTTTACATATACTCGTATGTTGATTTATAAAGCAATTCTTGTAATGCTTTATCACAATAACTAGTAATTTCACGCAATCTTTATCAAAAATCTAAATTAGAAGTTATTGGTTGACAAATTAAACAATATATGCGTGTAAAAAACACTTAACGCGATCTGCCAACGAAAAAACTTGCTGGTAGATCGCGTTAATTTAAATTTCACTGTCTAGGGTGTTAAAAAATTTAATCCCTATCCGTGATGGAAATGAGTTTTTTCGTAAATCCACGTAACCGGATTAACACTGGCTTTGCCCAATTCCCACCAAGCAAATCGTGCAGTAGGATATAAAAACAGGGGATGATAAATAATGTCAGCATCGTTGCGATCGCCATCCCAAAGAAAACTACAATCCCTAAAGGTTGCAAAAACTCAGAACCTTCACCAATGCCTAATGCTAAAGGGAACAGTCCCAAGATAGTTGTGACTGTGGTCATGATAATTGGGCGCAAGCGTTGAGGAGCAGCTTTCATGATCGCAATTTGGCGAGTACAACCAACTTCATCCCGAATTTGGTTCGCCAGTTCTACCATGAGAATCCCTGCGTTCACCACAATTCCCACCAGCAGAACGACACCAACAATTACAGTTGCGCCAATTGCAGTTTGGGTAATGTAAAGTCCAAAAATTCCCCCAGCTAATGCCAGTGGTACGGTGAACATAATTACCAATGGGTCAATTAGCGAATTGTATTGCACCGCCATAACGACAAAGATTAAGAACGTTGCCAACGCCCCCAAAGTTTTTAAAGCATCCTGAAGTTGCTGATTAGTTTCTTGGGCAGAACTAGGCACAATTGAAACGCCATCAGGTAAGTGTACATCCTTGAGTACCTCATTGACTTCTGCGATCGCTTCACCAAGACTAGCTCCTTCGCTGAGATTGCCTGCCACAATAAAAGCTTGGCGCTGATTAATCCGTTGCACCTCACCAGGCGCTTGACCTTCTTGAATGTTTGCAACATCTGAAAGGCGGATTAGTTGATTGTTTTCTGTAAATAGCGGTAATTGTTCTAGCTGGGAAGGACGCTGAATCGCTTCTTTATTTAGCTGTACCCGCACATCAACTAAACGATTACCACGTTGAATTTGCGTGGGAACTGAACCTTCAATTGCTGTTTGAACTGTTGCACCAATTTGTTGAGCGCTCAACCCTAAAGCTGAAACCCTTTCCCAGTCAGGGCGAATTTGGATTTCCGGTTGTCGGGGGTCGGCATCTGGTCGGAATGTTGCTAATTTTGCTCTTTCCTGTAATGCTTGCAGTACTTGAGCGCCTGCTTGCGTTAAGTTTTCTTCATTCTCACCTTGCAGAATCACGTCAACCTCTGATCCTTGCACTGGGGAATTACTCAAGATTAAACCCCGCACCTGACCAGGATTGAGGCGCAGCAGAATTCCTGCTAAATTGAGTTTGTTAAATTCCTGAGTTACTTTTTTGACGAAGGCTTCGACATCTGTGCCTGGTTTTAAATTGATGGTGCTACTGGCACGTAAAGGATTCTCTGTAGTATTGCTACCAAACAAAGAACCACCCACAGTTGTGAAAGCAGACTCGGTTTCTGGTTGTTTGAGCAAAATGTCATCGACAATTTGCATAACTTTCTCAGAAGTTGCTAAAGGTGTACCAGGAGGAAACTGCGCTCTCAAGTTAGCTTGACCAGTACTGATGCGGGGTAAAATTTCTTGGGGAATTTGACCAAACATAAAGAAGCTACTGCCGCCTAAAATTACCAAAGCAGCAGTTACTACAAGGAGACGATAGCGTAAAACCTTGGTTAAGAAGTTACTATATCCCCGCGTAGCATCTTCAAATCGGTGATTAAACTGTCTAAGCAGCCAAAATTCACTGATTCGACTAGACCAGCGAATTCCCAAGAGTCGAGAAGACAGCATCGGCACTACTGTAATGGCGACGACAAGGGAAGCTGCGACTGCGAAGCTAATTGTCAGAATCAGTTCATTAAATAGCAGTGCAATAAAGCCACCAATTAAGAGGAATGGCACTACAGAAACTAAGTTAGCACCTGTAGCAGCAACTAAAGCAGATTCTACTTCTTGGGAAGCTGCGATCGCACTGTCAATAAAAAATCTTGAATTTCTCCTCTGCCCCTCTGCCTCCATCTCTTTTTGATTGGGAGTCATCCCTGTTTTTTCGGAAATGTTCTCCAAGATCACAACCGATGTATCAATTGCTTGACCAACTCCTAATGTCAGACCTGCCAAACTAAAAACATTCAAGGTTAAACCAAATATTCTCATTAAAGCGATCGCTGCCAGAGTACACAGAGGAATCGTCAAACTGATAATAAATGTTTGCCTGAACGATCCCAAAAATAACAACACTGCTGCTGCTGCTAACAATGCCCCAGAAATCCCCGAAAAGATGACATCATTTAAAGAATTGCGGATAAAGACAGATTCATCTGTGGTAGGACTCAAAGTCATGTCTGCTGGAATTAAACCCGATTGCCGTAATTGTTCAATTCGCCGTTTAACAGCATCTACTACTGTGATTGTGTTAGCTTCAGGCTGCTTTTGGATTGAAAATTTCACCGCAGGCTGACGATTCAGGTAAACAAATACTCGCTGGTCTTCTGTATCATCAATTACCTCTGCAAAGTCTCGCAAGTAAACGCGGCGGGAAGGTGCAGGGGAGGTAGAGGAGGTAGAGGAAGTAGAGGAAGCAGGGGAGGCAGGAGAAGAAACTTCCAAAGAAAGGTTTTCAATTTCCTTGGCATTTTGGAAGCGCCCTACAGTCCGAGTCAATGGCTCGGAATTTTGCCCCAGAATCCGACCACCAGAAGTATCTTGGTTACGGGCTGTTAATTCATCTAAAACATCATTTAACCCGACACCCAAAGCTTGCAATCGGTTTAAGTCAACAAGCACCCGTACTTCTTCTTCTGCACCACCAGATACATCAACAGAAGCGACTCCCGGCACTACACTGAGTTCACGCGTTAACTCCTCATCAGCAAATACGCGTAAATCTTTACCTTGTAAAGAAGCAGATGTCAGTGCCAATTCATAAACTGGCAGTTGGGAGGGATCGACTTTAAATAAGCGCGGTTCCTCTATCGTATCTGGCAATTGCCCCCGACCTCGGTTAAAAGCAGCAGTAGCATCGTTTAGGGCTTGGTCAATATCGCCCCCTGGTTGGAAGTATAAATCGAGGCTCACTTGTCCTTCACGGGTGCGGGAAAAAACTTGGACTACATTCTCGGTTGCTCGTAAAGCTTCTTCTAAAGGTCTGGTGATTTCATCTACTGCTACTTCTGGTGAAATACCAGGGGCTTCTAGCCGGACACCAATTCGTGGATAGGTAATAGCCGGTAGCAGATCGACTTGGATAGTTGTGAGAAAAAATACCCCAATGACAATTACTGCCACAGTGAGCATGAGTGTGCCAATGTGTTGGCGGATAGCGATCGCACTAAGGCTAAATCCGCCATTGCCATTATTATTTGCCTGTTGCATGATACTAAGTGATAAGGTCTGGTTACTGAGTGCTTTTTTTGCTCGTATGGTGGCTATTGCTCACCCTACTATTGCTTTTCTGAAAGAATTGAAAGACTTACAGTGTCACCTTCTTTTAACGGCTTACCACTACGAACAACATAGCGCTCTCCAGCTTGCAAACCGGATAAAATTTCCACTCTCCCATCAGACTTTTTTCCAAACATTACGGCTCGTGTTGTTACCTTCGTTTTGCCTTCTGTGTCTTTGACGACAAATATTGTCCCACTTCGATCTTGTGATTTTGCCTCTGCCATAACAGATGTGTTAGGTGGGGAAGAGTCCTGCCGTACATTTGTTTGCATCTCCCCTGTACTCTTGGAGTTGTTGCTCCCTACTTGTTTCTGAATAGCTGTTTGCGGTACGACTACACGCTGTTGAGTCTGGTTTTCAAAGTTGACTCGTGCCAGCAGCCCACTGCCAATCTTGCCTTGAGCGTTGGGAATCACTACCTCTACAGGTATTAAGCGAGCAGTAGCATCGGCGGCTGGAGAAATCCGCGTAACTCTCCCAATTAATGCTTCCTTGGGAAAGGCATCTAAGCGCACTTGTACAGACTGTCCAACCTGAATTTGTGCCAGTTCTAATTCAGAAACTTGCACAACGACTTTGACACGGTTAAAATCGCCAATTTTTACGACTTCATTACCTGCTTGCAGAAGATTGCCTGGTTCTGTCACCTTTTCTGTAACTATGCCAGTGATGGGAGATGTTAGCCGAGCGTAAGACCTGCGTTCTTTAGTTTGGGCAACCAATGCCTGCTGGGCCAATACTCTACCTTGAGCAGCGGCAACGGTTTGCTGTTCTGTACGGACTTGCTCTTGAGCTGCGCGCAGTGCCTGAGCTGCTGTTTTGGCCTGGGTACGTGCTTGTTGGGCAGTTTGTTCAGCGATCGCTCCGGCTTTAAATAACCTCTGTTGCCGTTCGGAATCAGCCTGAGCTTGTACCACTTCTAGCCGCGCCCTTTCAACGTCTGCACGGGCATTACTTACCTGATTGTTTGTCCTGGCTACTTCTGATTTCAGGGCTGCTAGTTCTGCTTCTGCTTGCTTTAATTCAGTCGAAAGTATGGCATCATCTAACTGCCCGACGTTTTGCCCAAGCTTTACTCTATCGCCCACATCAAGGTTCAAGGCTAACAAGCGACCTTCTACCTGCGATCGCAGTGATACGATGCGGAAGGGTGTTGTATTACCTGTATATTCTGGTGATTTTTGCAGCAAGTCAGTTCTAGCGATCGCCACGTCTACAGGTGTTACCCGACTACGTTCTTTATCACCAGGACTCTGAGATTGTGCATCTGCTGATTCTTTGGGCGACGAACCGCAACTCGCCGTCATCAATCCTATAGCTACAAAACAGGAAATTAATAAACTTCTTACAGAAGTGGAGGAAAAAAAGGAATTTTCGCCTTTAGCTTTGCCACCTGTTGCACAAGTACTTTTTGCAAGAAGTCTACTTTTGAAATCTGCGGTCGCCACCTCAGTTTTCACAACTGAATCTAACTGGATAATTATTAGTTGGTTCGCGACTACGGGATCTTTCATTTTCACCTGTTTGTGCGGCTCATTTTTTTCCAAAATCATCTGTTTTTCTCCTATTGGGGAGCTTTTGGGGTTAAACAGCCGTGTTTTACCAAGTAATTTTGAGAGATATCATTAACAAAAAACGGCGAGAATGAAGAATAAGCTGTATGACAGTAATTTTTGATTCAAAAACTACTGTTTTCCCACAAAAGTCCAAAACTTCTCACCGTTCTACTTCTTACGCAGAGGTAGATAATCTTCTTGCAGTTAACAAATTATAAACTTTAGTATAAATATTTGTCATTTTTCTGGAATCTACCCAGAGGAGAAACCTGGCTTTTTCCTAAGATATGAAGCTTTTTTGCTGAATATCATAATTTGGGCAGTATTACAATAATTACCCTTGTTTTTACCTAATCAATTTATTCTACTATAACTAGCTGGAATTACAGTATTTAGTATTTTATTAAGAATATTAAAGATTTATTGCTTAATCTTGCCTATAATGTAATGGAAAACACTATTTCTTCTTACCCCCTTGCGTAATATGGCAAGAAATAGGGCGACAAATACTACAGCAACAACAGGTAAGAATGAACTTTTTTACCAGAAATATATTTGTATTAGGTGAGGAAGGTAAGGCGTGACATCTCAGTTTAAAACTGCACCAACCACTGATGAATCCCAGATTTCCGAATTTTTCCAGGAATCAGCAGGTAAATGGCGATCGCAACGACGCTACTACACCCTACCGAAGGGAGAAACTAAGGAGATTGAGAGTATCGTTACGATCAATTTTTTAGAGCAGGGCTGTGATGAATTACAAAACCTAGCTCAGATGCACGATTTGGCTGATACAAAGAGTTTAATCTGTGGTGCAGCAGTTGTCTGGGAAAGTACGGATGTGCTAAAGACCAAGAAAGAATCGCAAGGTTCAACAATATTTGGAGTGATGGGAAATACCTTGTATCGCGATCGCGGTTTTGCTATATCTAAACCAGTCACTGCCCAGTATTATTTCTCCAACCCAAAAATACTGTGTTTGCGAACTGAATACAACGGTTCAGTGTTTGAAGAAGAGTTAAAGCTAATTGGCAGTAAATACCGCACCAGACAGACTATTATCTCTCGTGCTGGTGAACAGTTGATGATTGGTCAATATTTAGAAAATAGAATAGAGAGTTAGTTTATCAAGAAGGGGAAGGGGGAAAGGGGAAAGGGAAAGG
>NZ_JAAGOG010000401.1:0-2227 GCF_010747425.1 Nostoc sp. UIC 10630 | reverse complement strand
TTTGGCGTTGCTGATTAGATATATGAATCTTGGTGTAGAGACGTTGCATTGCAACGTCTCTACAAGGGTTTTGAAATCACGCAAAATCATTTTCATACCTGAATTCAGGAACGCCATTTTTATCCCCCCCATGCTCAATACCCAATACCCAATGCCCAATCCCCAATCCCCAATCCCTTCATCGAAGCTGTTCAATTAGCTCCATAATTTGTTGATAATACTGAACATTTCCCTCTTGGTAATACAAATCTGCGGATTTTTGGAAATCCGCAATTGCTCCTTGAGAATCACCCAGATTTTGGTAGACATCTGCTCGCAGGATATAAGCTGAAGCCCAATGAGGCTGAAGCTGTAAGGCTTGGTTTAAGTCTGTGAGCGCTCCCTGTAAATCTCTCAATAGAGAACGGCTACGACCCCGATTGTACCAGTCTTCAGCAAAGCTGGAGTCGATCGCGATCGCCCGACTGTAATCTTCGATTGCTCCTTGATAATCTTCTAGAGCATAGCGAGCATTAGCGCGATCGCTGTAAAATGCAGCAGATTGAGGATTTATTTGTAAAGCTTGGGTGTAATCTGCGATCGCACTTTCATAAGCTTCTAAAGCATAATGCGTTGAACCTCGATTGTAATATGCTTCAATTAAATCAGGATTAATTTTTAATGCTTGATTATAATCAGTGATCGCTCCTTGTTCATCCCCTAAAAGACGACGAGCATTTCCTCGATTGCAGTACGCTTGCGAAAATTCAGGCACCAACTCTATCGCTTGGGTGTTATCATCAATTGCTCCCTGTAAATCTTGCAGAGCTTCACGGGCAATTCCCCGACCGTAATAAGCTGCGGCTAATTTATCATTAATCTGTAATGCCCGATCATAATCTTTAATTGCTCCTTTATGATCTCCTAAAGAACGACGAGCTGCCGCGCGATCGCAATATCCTTCAGCTAAACTAGGATTGAGTTGTAATAACCGATTGCTATCTTCAATTGCGCCTTGATAATCTCCCAGTCGGCGGAGAGCATTCGCCCGAAAGCCATATACTAAAGCTAGAGTCGGGTTTTCTTGTAAAGCTCGATCATAATCGGCGATCGCACCCTCATAGTCTTCAAGGGTACTACGGACAAGACCCCGCTCACAATAGGCTTGCACATCATCAGGATTGAACTTTAGCGCTTGATTAAAATCCTCAATTGCTCGGTGATATTCTTTGAGATGAGCTAGAACCAAACCCCGGTTGTAATATGCTCCAGCAAACCTGGGATTGATTTCTAAGGCGCGGTTGTAATCTGCGATCGCACTTTGATAATTTTCTAAAGAGTAGTGGGCATTACCTCGATTATGATAAGCTTCCGCCAACTTAGGATCTAATTTTAATGCTCGGTCATGATCGGCGATCGCTTCCTTGAAATTTCCTAAGATATGGTAAATATTACCCCGATTGCTGTATGCTGCGGCAAAATTGGGATACCACTGTAAAGCTTGTTGAAAATCAGCGATCGCTCCTTGATGATCGCCCTTTTCAAAACAAACTACACCCCGATTATGATAAGCATTGGCAAGATCAATATTGATATTATCAGCTAACTGGGTGCTAGTTTCTATTGTTTGGATATAGTCAGCGATCGCTTTGTCGTATTTTTCTAAGGCAAAGTAGGCATTACCCCGGCTGTGGTAAGATTGGGCGAGATTTGGATCGATTTCTAATGCTTGGTTATAATCTGCGATCGCTTCTTGATAATCGCCTAAAAAGTAACGTGCATTACCCCGGTGATAGTAGGTTGTGGCAAAATTAGAATTGATTTCTATAGCCCGATTAAAATCTGCGATCGCACCACGATAATCTTTGAGTTGACCAGTGAGAATAATTCCTCGATGATGGTAAGCTTCGGCAGAATTAGGGTTGAGCTTAATTGCTTGGGTGTAAGCTACCTTCGCTCCTTGATAATCGCCTTGCAAACTGTGGTTCAATCCTTGGTTTAAAAATTCTTCAGCATTCATATAATAATTTTCTTGGATTTTGACATTCCCTAGTTTAGAGATTATTTTAAAAGTGGTTGGCTATGATTAAAATCACATTTTTACTCCCCTCAATCCCCCGATAAATTGGGGGGCAAGAACCTCTAAAAGTCCTCCTTTTTAAGGAGGATTTAGGAGGATCTACAATATTTTGGTTTTGTAGAGAGATGTGTGTACACCGTAGCCAATACATACGGGGAGGGTTAGGGT
>NZ_JAAGOG010000178.1:0-16205 GCF_010747425.1 Nostoc sp. UIC 10630 | reverse complement strand
AAAAGAATTATGAACTTGCGTCCCGCCTGAGCCATTGGTACTAAGTCAGGATGCAACCGTTCATCAAAATCCTGTTTGCCCACGCGACCATTCCAAATTCCCGGCAGTGCGATCGCTACAAACCCTAAACTAAGCAAGCAAGCGGCTTTTTTTTCCCCTTCGCATAAGATAATGGGAATCTCTGGATGCTGTTTCACCCACTCCCAAAATATTAGTGGATTGAGTTGATCCAGCAAGCGTAACGCCAAAACTGAATGATAGCGCTTAATTAAATAACGTTTTGCAATCTTTTCCCAAATGGGGTTAGCCACATCAAAGTAGGTAACGCGGTTGGGAGTTTTGGGGGGTGACTCGTACTTAACTGGCTTGCCTTTTTCCCAATCAATGCGGGGGAAGTTGGGCTTAATCCGCCCCCACTCCATTGGTTGCCAGTTTTTAAACGGGTCAAGTGATTGAATCCACGTCCCACCCAGTAATAGGTGCTGATATTGCCTTATGTATCCATCCGTAACCCTACCCGCATTCTTGCGTGGGATTTTATCAGATATGAACAGGAAATCATAAACTGATTCTCCCTCAATGTGGAAGAAGTTGCGCTCAACCAGTGCTGGATGAATCGCACTACCAACTGTTAACTCATGGTATTCAGCAGCCGTGAGGTTGTTTGGATATTCAATTGGAGAGGCTGCGCCTGGGTCAAGGGCAAAGGGCAAAGGGGAAGGGGAGGAAGAATTTGTTAACTCTTCCCCATCCCTTTTCCCTTTGACCTTTAACCTTTCCCCCGTAATATCCGGGGTATGGTTCATCGCTTCTCCCCTCGGAATTCCTTAGAGAGAACTCTTTCAAGCTGCGAAACCCTTGCTCTAGCCTGGATATTCCGAAAATTTCCCTTCGTCACAGCACAAAAATGCCATGCGAAAGCTGCACTCGACCCCATACGCTCTAACACTGCGCTCTTGGGGCGTTCTCTGTTTTTCACTATATTTTCCCCTGATAACTTGGTTGACAAGCTCAGAGGGGGTTGCATCAGTTATCAGTCAACAGTTGACAAATATCAAGGACTGTGAATTTCAACTGGTAACTGTTATTCGCGCTGCTACCATTTTTTGCTATAAAATTCGGCATATTTCTTAATTAAACTTAACTTTACAGAAACTTATGAATTTCAACAACAAAAATTGCCACACGAAACTGGTGCGTTTAGTGCGGCTTCTCGTATAATACGAGAAGCAGCGGATTAAATCTCGTTTTACCAGTCAGTGGATAAAAGCCGTCAAACTTTAAGTACCACTGCTTTGGTTTTCGTGAGATAACCCCGCTCTGAGGTTATATGGAATTTAAGACCCGCACAAAGCGCTACTCCTTAGTGGCGCTTTGTGCGTTAAATTCTCGTACTGTTGTATCTTCACCTCCATACCTCCTATCAATTAGCTTGATTCTACATAACTTGTGGTCTTTCGGTATCTAACGAGATTCTGATTTTCTTTGTTTAACTCCTCTATATATACCAGTGTTCGTTCTAGCTTACCCTGATTGGGTAATCACTTTTTCAAGAAGCAGCACCTAACGCAGAGGTCGCTTCTGCCTTGGGCTTGCGCTCGAAAACTTGTATGCTGGGTTCCTTTAATATGAACCTATGTTCTGTTTGCTGACCGAGTTTACCAGCGATTGCCGCTACCCACTGGGGGTAATTACTGGCAGCATCGGTCAGTTTCTTCCAAATCTTAGGCTTGACTGTGATGTTAATGATGCGTCCATCACAGTCGATCTCGAACTCTTGCCAGTTGTTCTCTGCTGTTTTCGCTTCAGGTAGTTCATTGATTTTGATTGTTACTTCTAGCTTTCCTGAAATCATAAATACCTCTGTTAAGATGCGAACGCTAATGGTGAACCATGAGATGTATGCACCAACCCTTGTGGATCTGTCTTGATGTATTTTTTAATAACTGGTTGCAGAGTAAAACTGATTTCTTTAGTAACTGGGTCTTTGATACTTTCAATTAATGACTGATTTTCAAGTTTTTCTAACGCTTTGATTAACTCTAAAGTTGAGACACATTCTTGACTTTTATGTTTAATATCCGACAATAGTTTAGTAAAACTAATTGATTGTTGATTTCCGAATATCTCTTCTGCTATATAAATTAAAATTTCTCGTTGAGTACTACTTAATGATTCTCCAAACAGTTGATTAAGGATTGCCTCAAAATTACTGCTAACAAGCGTAGTTGGATTCTCAAAAAACATTTGGGTATTACCACTAAAGAAGTGGTTAATTCGATTAGCTACTGCTTCGAGTTCTGAAGGATTTCCGCGATACGTTTGAATTAATTGGTTACACTTTTCTTTATCCGTCAATCCTTTGCTAGATAGAAGCTGCATTGCGGCATCTGCGTCTAAACCTTGGATTTTTAAGAAATGAAGATGTTGTTTTGTTGTTATAACATCATCAAGTTCATCAGGCCAAGCTCGACCAGTTAAGAGTATGCAACTTTCATGTTCTTCTTCTATCAATCGGTGAAAGAATACTCCGTATTCAAGCCTTTGCTGAAAGCTTTTTTTCTGAAATAAAGAATCAAAACCATCTAGTACCAGCAGACAACGGCGTGATTGCAACTGTTTAATTAATACTGAAATCATTCCCTGAGTAGATTCAGGTAAACCTAAATCAGGTTTACAAGGTTGCGTTAGTTCTATCAGTTCAGATACTAAATCTTGAAGTAACGGTGCATGAATAATTGTTTTCCAGATTAAGCTATCAAATGTTGATTCTTTTCTTGCACTAACTTCTTTTATCAATTTTGCAACCAATGCACTTTTACCGATACCTGCAATTCCTATTAAGGATATACAACGCTCGTTACTTATCAATTCTTTCAATGAGTTTAGTTCCTGCGAGCGTCCATAAAAGCTAGACATTTCAGGTAGTTTTCCCCTAATGATTGGTGTCAAATTATTGACAGTAAGTCTTTCTCCTTCACCTGACGCGGATTGAATATGATACTTTTTGTTAACTTGTTCTAAAAAATACCAAAGCTTCTTTTTACCCACTCGTTCGCCATCCCCTATGGTTTCTGAAAGTATGTCCCATAAGCGAGGTGCTACTGTGCGCTGTATGTAGTTTAAGCTGTAAGTTGAGTGGCTTGCTATCTCCTCATATTCTCGATCATTCAATGCCCCTTTGATAACGAGCATTTCAGTTTCAGATAAGTACTTGCCTCTTTTGGCAAAAATTAAGTCATTTACTACGACCAGCGCTAGCCTAAAAGTCTCTGTTATTGGAAATACGCCTTGAGATGATGATTGATCAAATGAAAGTTCCTGTTCTCTAAAAGTGACAGAGGAAGAAAGAGGAGATTGAAGTTCCGGTTCAGCAGTAAAATCCATAGCTATGCTATTACCTCTGATACAGTGAATGCTCTTTAAGAGGCTCTCCGCGAATGAGGTTTAGTTTTTAGAGTATGTTAGATTGTAATCAATCATACCTTATCTTACTATTTATGGTTAATTTTTTCAAAAAAGTACTAAGTTAACCTTTATATAGGTTTCCTTGAATTTAGGGCATCTACGGAAAGATAAGAGCCACGAAGTTATAGTAACTTGCTTTTCATCCAAAGTACTAAAAGTATTATATGGGTCTAAAGCTAGCTCTCCCCGTAGTTGCTGCGTTTTTGGTTGACAGCAAAGCACTCATGTCTGTTTGGCGTTAGCTCTCGAAAAAATCTCCCAATCATACAGATATTGGCGCTGTAGCCCCTTTTGGTAAAGCGAACGGGGAAATTTTCAAATTGCATCCCTGTTTTCAAAAAAATTTTACAAATCACAAAAATTCAAGCAATGTAAAAGAAGAGTAATTAGCGTAAATTGTGATGGGTACTTGTATCTGTATTCAGGCAGTTAAGACATAAACACTCTTTAGCAACTGCCTAATGCATAAATTTATACTTGGCAAGTATGTCGTTTTATTGTATAAATCCCCTTTGTGAGCAACGTAAAAATCCTGACAATATTGAAACATGTCTATCTTGTGGTACTACGTTGCTGATTAATAACCGTATTCGATTGCTTAAGCCATTGAGAGAGCTTACTTATGACCCTCGGAGCTACTTTGAAGTTTTTGAGGTAGATGACACTGGTACGAAATGGCATCCGGTTCGTGAGCGAAGAGTCATGAAAGTTCTCAAATGGAATTCGACTAGGCTTCGTGAGTTAATTCATCGGGAATTCCGTGTTTTACGGCTAATCCAACATCCAAATATTCCTCAATGTGATGTTGATGATTTTTTCAGTTTTGTACCTAATAATAGCCCTCTGGAGCTATGTTGCTTAGTAATGGATAAAATTGAGGGACAAAACTTAGAAGAATGGATAAAAGAGAATGAACCGATTTCGCAAGCTCAAGCATTAGAATGGCTACGTCAATTAGTTGAAATACTTGATGTAGTACACCATACCGAATTTTTTCATAGAGATATTAAACCTGCAAACATAATTCTTCAACCAAAAGGGGAACTTGCGTTAATTGATTTTGGAACTGCACGACGAATAAGTGATACGTATTTAGCTAAAGTTAGTGCAAGTGGAGGAACTGATACAAAAGTAGGAAATTATGAAATTACAACTGTAGTTTCATATTACTACACTCCCCTAGAACAAGTTTATGGGAAAGCAGTCCCACAGTCGGATTTTTTTGCTTTAGGCCGGACTTTTGTTCGTCTAGTTACTGGCACTTCATTGACACGTTTGCCAATAGACAAAAAAACAGGACGATTAATCTGGAGAAATAAAGCATCGCAGATTGATAAACCCTTTGCTGACTTTCTGGATGAGTTGATGGCTCCCATGCCAGGGCAACGTCCACCAACTACTGAAGTTATTCTGCAACGGTTAAAAATACTTCCTCAGCAAAGTAAAATTTATAGAGTAACGAGGTCTAAAACGTTCAGAATCAGCGCAGTAATTGGATTTATAATTTTGACAGTCTTTGGGACTTTCAAAGTATTATTACCACTAAGAGCTAAATATTTAGTGTCTCAAGGGGAGAAGGCTGAGGCAGCAAATAATTTTCAGATCGCCCAAGAGTTTTTTGACTCAGCTATAAAAATTAATTCTCAAGCCAGATACACAATTTCCAAATTTTATTTTGAAAAAGGACTTCGCAGTACGAAGAGTTTAGAATTAGCTAAAAGATACTATGAATTATCAATTAAATATAATGACACAAATGTAGAATCATATAATAATTTAGGTATCGTGTGTAAACAATTACATGATTCTCTGTGTGTAATTGATAGCTATGAAAAGGCTTTTAAGTTAACCTCTGATAATTGGGAAGGACATTATGGATTGGGAACTTACTACGATGAACGAATGAAATATGATTTAGCAGAGCAACAATACCAGTTAGCCATAAAAATTAATAGACAAGCGATAATTGCTATCAATAATTTATCTAGAGTAAAAATTCTACAAGGTGATTATAATACAGCAATCTCTCTTGCCCAAGAAGGACTACAAAAAACTACAAATCCTAGATGGCAAGCAGTTCTGTATAAAAATTTAGGTTGGGCAAAATTTGAGCAGAAGAAATATAGCGAGGCAAAGCAATATTTAGAGAAAGCGAAAGAATTAGATATCCAAAGAACATCTGTTCACTGTTTGCTGGCAAAAGTGCAGGGAATTTTAGGTGATTTTGATAACTCTTGGCTTTCCTGGGAAGCCTGTTTGCTAACTGAATCTAGAGAACCAGAGGTTTTCATTTGGCGAGCCGAAATAATAGAAAGAATTAGACTAAAGGCTCCTAATTTAATTGAAGATTAACATTCTTGAAGTTAATAATGTCTTAATATTAACAAATTATTATTAAAATTTACAACCATTATTAAATACCCTTTTTTTATCTCTCTAATTCTTGTATGCTATTAACTTGCATATAACTATATAAAACTTTTGATGCTGAGTACACACAGACAAAAGAACAAAATTGGGAGAAAAGTCTACATCTCCAAAATTTTAGTAGTTGCATCAACGATACTTGTTGGTTGGAGTAATGCGTGGGGTCAGGTAAAGCCAGAAGCAAAACGTAGGTGTAAGGTTATTGGTCGAGTTACTAACGTAAGCGATCTTCGCTGGCGAGTAAATAGCTTATTGTGTTCAGGAGATCGCATTACTCCAATGAATGGGCGAACAGTTAATACTTTATGTTACTTGAACGGAGAATTTCTAGATTTTAAACAAAGTAGCATTTTTGATGTTGAAGATAAATGTAGGCTACCGCACGACAGAGTAAGGCTATGTACGGGATTGAACCCAACTGAATGTGACGGCATTAAAGGCCCAACAAATGTACCAATGCTAATTAGTCCCTATGGCAGTTCAATGTTGAGTACTAGACCTGTAATTTCTTGGTATGCTGTACCTCAAGCTACTAGTTACACAGTAGTTGTTAGCGGTTATGAGTTTTACTGGGAGAAGACAGTAGATAAAAGTATTACTGCACTACCATATCCAAAAGAACAAAAAGAATTACAAATTTTTAGTACTTACAAATTTACTGTATTAGCTAATGTGGGTGATACTCCTATTATTTCTTCAGAGCCATTAGTGCTTAGTGTTTTACCTCAAGAAGAACAAGATGCTTTTGCAGCAAAGGTGAAGAAAATTAATGAGTTAAATTTACCTCCAGATGAAACTGCAATTTGGGATTTAGACGCTGTATTTATGTCGAGAAATCTTTTGAATGAAACGATTGAATCATTGAAAGCAAGAGTAAGAGCAGGAAGCCAAAACCCTACTATCTACCGATTATTAGCAGATCGGTATTTAGAAGCATGGCTACCAAAGGAGGCACTTCGTGAATATAGCAAAGCAGCACAACTGGCAAAAGCCACTAATAACTTAGATGAACTAGCTCGTGTACAGGAAGCTTTAAAATTAGTAGAACTTTATAACCATCCGCCAACTAGCACAAAGCCTGACCAAAAGTAAGGATGAACGTATTTAGGATTGGATGATAAACTTAATTTTGCATGACGCAGTGCCTCTGCTTTAGTCAAACCATTTTTCAAACCCTTGTAGAATTCTTGCATGAGTATGGCAGTAGAATCCTCATCTACCAGCCATAAGCTAGCGATTACACTCTGTGCGCCTGCTTGTGCTGCCACTCCAGCCATTCCCAAGGTTGAACGCTTATTACCTTTGGCTGTCTGACAAGCACTTAAAACTAATAATTCGATTGTATTTTCATTAAATTGAGTCTTTTGTTTTAGTAAACTATCAAATTCTAATACGTTTATTACTTTGTCATAAGCTAAAAATACAGTTTTATCAGAGTTAGAACTAAATTGTCCATGAGTGCTGATGTGAACAATTGGAAAATCATTTTTAGTTAGTTCTTGTTTGAACTGTAGACTAGTAAAGTTTTCATTTAACAGTACAGTTGAGGAATCTGTCTCTTTCTTAATTTGGGCTACTTCTACTGCCACTTCCCCTAGCGCCTTCAACCCTTTTGGAGCATTCTTGTCATTGAAGCTGGGGCTTTCTTTGCTGAGTCCAGCGATTAAAGCTGTGAATTTATTTTGAGATAAAGATTTAGGTGGCCGGATTTTAGAGCCGAAAGTTTCTACAATACTGTATTCTTCTATTAAATAGTTTTTTCCATTATAAAGTAAATCCATTGGGAGACTCTGAAATGATCTATCTAAAGCAAATACAAGTGTCCCTGATGAAGGTAAATATGCCTGAATAGGTTTAATCAGTAGCTCATAAAATTTTTGATAATATAAAATAATTTGCTTGTTAGTAGTAGAAAAAAATCTGGAAGACTGCACAGTATCTAATATATTATTAACATGGTTTCTGATTAACTTAGCGTCAACAGAATTGCGAACAAGAGAGTGATTAGAGGAGTGGGCAATTACTTCTATGCTGTTGCCTAAATCAATAATATGAATTATTGCGGTTGTGATAGGCAAGCCCTGAAGCTTATTCAAAGCTACAACATCCAGTTTTCCGCATTTTAAAAAATTCTCCAGTTCTGCTATTTGCAGTTGTTCATTCGTCTTAATTACTAACTCTAAATTAGGGTTAGGAGATGATAGCAGTAATCGCATATACTCACGATAAACAGGCTCTACTTTCTCATAAAAGGAAAACTGTGTGTCTACGTTACTTGCTAAGAGATTATCACGAACTCGCATCAGGTTATTAATTGCAGCACTGTAAGCTTTCTCGGCTTTATCATACTTTCCTTGTTTGTAGTACTGTAAACCCAATTCGTGCTGCCACTGGTATGCAATATCCCATGCCTGAATTGATTGAGCCAAAGCCATAGCTTGTCCAAGATAATCGAGCGAACGCTCTCGTTGTTTTTCTAGTTTACCCAGTGTGCCGAAAGCATAAGACATAAGCCTCTGTTCATTAGTGCTTTTAGCCGTTTGCAAAGCTGATTCTGCATATTGGACGGCTACTGAATGTAATCGTTCGTCTGGAATTTGATTGAGACTATTGGCAAAGTTTAGCTTGGTATAAATAGATTGGCTAGCAGGGAAATCAGAGAATGCCGAAGAATTTTTCAGTATTACCTCTACTGAAGGTTTAATCTGTTGATTTATTTGAGTTTCAATAGCAGTTAACTGTCCATTGCCTGTATTTGATTCTGCTATTAACCACTTTTCAAAGTCTAATAGTAAGCTTAAACGGTATATTTGCGCCTGTAGTTTGATTGCTATTGGTGCAGTTGGGGTATTAATTAATGACTGATAATTACTGAGTAATTCGAGTGCCTTTTTTTGAATAAAATTAACAGTTTCCTTTTGGAAAACTGGTTCTTCTATCCAACTATATTTATCCCGTGCCTGTTGGTATATAGATTTTTCAGTATTATTGAGTGATAGCAAAATTGCACTGTTATCAAAATTAGCTAACTGTTGAGCAATTGATAACGTTTTTCTCAGAACTAATTTTGATTCAGATAACTTGCCTAATTGTCGCAATACATTTCCTAAATTTTGTAAGCCTAGTAGATGTACAGGTATTGAGTTCAATTTATCAATTTCTGCATCAAGTAGTCTTTTTGTAGAATCAGCAGGCTGGTCTGACGAGGTGGCACAGATTTCAGCATCGAATTTCAAAGCTGTGACAACTATTTTGCAGGCCCGAAGATGTAAACCTAAAGCTTGTAGAGCGACGTTCTGATTAATTAAGGTTCCGGTGATTCCTTCAGTATCTTTGATCTGTTCAAAAAGTTTTGTAGCTTGCTGCCAAGACTTTAAGGCTTCTCTTGCCTGACCTAGATCCAGTTGTCTCTGCCCTCTCTGGTTCAGTACTTCAGCTTGATGCTGTTGTGCTTGTTTGCTTACTTCCCGAGCCAGAATCAAAGATGGCTGTCCTATAGCTATGCATAATCCTAGAATACATAACAACAAGTACTTGAATAAACCCCAAAAACTAATCATTTTAACCTTACCGCTTCTGTTATCGATGATACTGGCGGCGTAGAAGGTAGCTTATGGCATCTAGAAGCAGACACCTCAGCGTAGGGACTTGGTGGATCGGCTTGTGCAGTCAAGACTACATCTCCATCAGCATTTAATATCCAACCCTGGGCTTCTACAATTTCTATGGGTTCTTCAGTTTTTGATGGCTTTGATTGCTCCCAATTATCAATCGCCTGGACAGGATTAGAATTTCTGTGCCAAGTAGAACTGTTATCTAACTGATTGTCAGAACTAGCTGCTACTCCCCCAGCACCAATATTCACAAATGTACTCCTTACTCGACCAGAATGACCCTGGCATACTGACACTACCTCTGGAGTTTGTGCGATCACTTGTGGTTGCACTTTGGTTTGGCTTGGATTTCTATCTTGAACATTGATCTCCACTGTGCCGTTAATACCTCGTTCAGAACTGGCTGTAACCTGTGTATCAGACGAAATAAATAGTCCTTTTGTGTTAATGCGAATGTTACCCCCCCGCCCACGGAATGCGTTCGCGGTGAGGGCGCTGTTGTTCGAGGCTGTCACGATGTCTGTGTCGATGCGGATGTTCCCGCCGTTGCCCTTGGTGCCTTGTTTTCCAGCAGTTGCAGAAATATTGCCAGAGCGTAGTTGAATGATTTTAGACGTTATTTCAATATCACCACCTTCGCCAACGGCAGTGGTCGCGGTAATGCCGCCGTTGTTTGAAATATTGATTGTATCAGCGTTAATATTAATTGTTCCAGCGTTGCCAAAACCATCATTCTTGACACTAATTAATGCGCCATCTGCAATATTTAACTTATTAGTATTAATTGTGATATTTCCCGAATCTCCTCTTAGCATCGAAGGCAGCAGGTATAGCTCTTGAAAACTTTCATTGAAATCGATAACAGATGAATTTATGAGACTTGGATTGACAGCGCCTGGGACTCTACCTATTACATCTATAGAATCAGAAGCATTAATAGCAAGGCTGTCAGCTTTCCCAGTTGAGCGGGTAGAAGTATTAATTATTGCGCTATCCCTAACTGTTAACTTTTTTGTATTAACTATTAATTTCCCACTATTACCACTGCTATAAGTTGCAGTAACTAAAGAGCTTGGAGTAAAGATATTTGGTACTACTCCAACAAGTTCTATAGAGTTTTTGGAATTTACAGTTACATCTCCTCCAGAGCCACTTCCAAGAGTTAAAGAACCAATAATACCTCCATCTTTGATACTTAAGAGTCCTGTTGAAAGGGCTAGATTGCCTGCATTACCAGAACCAGAAGCTCTAGTAACAATAGTACTAGAAAGCTGTGAAGTCCCTGATAAGTAACCAATTACTTGAGTAGATTCAGCAGTATTAACTGTTAAGTTACCACCTTTGCCAGTGCCAAAAGTTGAAGTTAGGATTTCTCCACCATCTTGTAAAGACAAATTTTTTGTAGACAGCGTAAGATTGCCACTATTTCCAGAGCCAAAAGTTGAAGTAATGATATTACTAGGTAGTTGAACAACGGAAGAGGAACCGTTAGCAACTTGAGTAAATTCGGAAGCATTCACAAAGACATCGCCCCCCCTACCTATACCATAAGTTTTAGCAGCTATTGCTGCTCCATCCTGAAGAATTAGATTTTTAGTTAAAATTTCGATTTTTCCTCCATCTCCTACTAAGGTTTCATTAACCAAGCTAGTAGGAATTGCTCCGTCCCGAGAAGTTCCTATTATTCTCAGTTCTTCAAAGGCATTTACAATAATGTCACCTGACAAATTCTTACCTTGGTTTTGAATTAAAAATATTGAGCCACCTCCTAATTCCACCTTAGCAGCTTGTGCTTGAATAGAACCACTACCAAAGCCACTAACATCTGCTATTGACTGTTGAGATAGTTGAATATTCTTGAAGCTAATGGCATCTTCATAACTTAAATTCCAACCATTAGAAGCTGGATTAATGTATACTACTCCTTTATCAACACTACCTAACTCAATTCGCCCTTCACTTGCCCCAAGTTTTCCTCCCTCTAAAGTTACGTCACCACCCACTAAAGCCAAAGTCTTTTCTGGTTTGACACGTAAGCCATTTGAGCTAATGGTTCTAATAAATGGTGAAAATGGGCTATTGAGAGTCAGATTGTGTCCTGTACCTTGAGCTTGAATTACGCCTGGATTACCATCAAATCCTAAACCAATAGGTGAACTCACTGTTAATAAGGGTTGATTTTGTGGAGCTTTTGCACTGAATTGGCTACCATCAGCAAAGTTAATTCTGTTAGCAGTGGTAGCTAAAAATGAGCCACCGATATTTAGGACAGCATTGGGACCAAGAATAATCCCATTAGGATTAATTAAAAATAGATTAGCATTGCTATTAGCTTTCAAAAAACCGTCAATGTTAGAGACAGATAAACCAGTTACTCGACTAATAATGTTTTGAACATTCAAAGTATTATTGAAGTAGGCGGTACTACCTGTGGATAAGGAAAATTGCTCGAAGCTATGAAATAAGTTGTTTCCTACTTGCGTCCCTCCATTAATATTGATCGTCTTATCCTGGGAAGTAACTAGAGAATTAATTGGTAATGTATTATCTGGAACAATCTGCGCTCTAACTGATGAAGAGAATAATACATAAAATAGGGAAGCTAAATATTGCCAACAAGCAAAGGAAATATTTGATTTTTTCATCTCAATTTTAAATGACGCTTGGAATTAACTCCAGGGAGCATAATTTTTCTGTGAGAACTTAACTTTAAGACGTTATATCACGACGAAAGACAAATAAATTACCTGTTACACCTCGTCCTACCCTAATTTCTTGATCTAAGTAAGAGGTTATCCACAGAGCCTCTCTTTGTAGAAATTCTAATACTGGTATTTTCAACTCAGGAAAACTCCAATTAGATAGTCCAAAAGGTTTTGTTGCTTGTATGGAAAATGAGTTAAAGGACACTGTGGCAGTTTTCTCATCTGTATCCCATTTCCAATGTCCATTAGCTTGTAACTGCCACTCACCTAAAATAGGTAATTCAACCTGGGCGCTATTAGAGGCTGAGATTTTTCTGATATTATTGACACTAGCCAATCTTTGCCACACGCGTTTAATTTTGATTCCACCTAAAAAATCTGGAATTGATGCAATCTGGCGTGTGACAACTGTCCCAGCAGATGCATACACTAATTGCCAGTTACCTAATAGAGAAGGAAGATCGTTAGGTTGAAGTGGTTGGAGAATAGGACTTATGTCCTCCAACTGTTGTACAAGTTGATCGATAAGTTCGTCAGAGCTTGGAAATAGGCTTTGCTGTAGTCCTAATTTCTCTATACGTAATAAAAGCTCAGTTTTTAAAGCAAATCTCGCTGCATTATCTTCTACCATATCTATATTCTTCTTTTATGCTTGAAAGTTACTATCAATAGTAATTATTACTCATCAGTGATATTTTTTAACTACAACCAGTCAATCAACTAAGTCTGCATGGCGCTGGTTAAGTATTCAAGCGTTAGTATAGGTGTTGAAGTTAGTAGTATCGAGTATCTATAGTCTATAGATTGCGATCGTAGATACTTCCTTTGCTTGTAAGCTAAGAGCTGATTCGTAAAGAAAATTTTAAGGATATCCAATTTATTGCTGGGTAGGACTTTGAGAGAATAAACGCTTAATTGACTCAAATTACTGAAATCCTTATAAATCAAGACTTTACTTTAGTTTACAATTAGCTTTAATGCACTACAAATGTGTAAGTAATATTGGTACTTTAGTTTGGCAATACTTGGAATGCCAGCAACATATTTTTTGTAACTCATAGAAATTATGGAAACTCAGCTAAATCGGGAACACAAGAAACACAATAGACAATCGTTCTTCATTGAAAGCAGTTGCTTGTATTATTGACAGCGTTACTAGTAACTGACAAAAGTAATTTTTCTGCAATAAAACTTTCTTTTGTAAGAATTGCTGATTTTGCATCACCTTCACAAGTGAAAATCATGATTTTTACCCTGAACTTAAGATACAAACATTTATTAGCTTGATATTAAATGTTTAGTATTTCAGAAAATTTTGATAAATAGCTAAAGCTGATGATTGACATCTGTGATCAGGACTAATCTTGAACCTCCAAATACTGTGCTTTGGGCTTAAAAAAGCAAATACGCTCTTTATTCGCTTTGAATGTAACGAAAGTTCATATCCCCCTTGTAGCTAGAAGCTTTAGCTAAATCTTTTAAGTTCTGTATACCGCTGCTGCCCGTCGATAAGCCAAGTGGTAAAACCAGGAACTTTCGCAATTACATATATAAGGTACTCATAGTGATTGTGTAGTTGTCGAAGCTAACAATTGTATGGTTAAGATTAATGAAAAACCCCAACCTGTTTAAAGGATGGGGGCATAAATAAAAACACTATATTTCATGATGACACAATTCAATATTTGTTCGACTGCTGTCAGCCTAGAGGTGGGGCAATGAACAAACCACCATCTAGACGCAAGAAAGTTATCCCTGTGGCATCTGGTGAACTAAAGCCAGCAACCGACTCTGCTCCCGAAAATACTTCTGGGCAAGACAACCCAGCCTCAGCAACGATTACGGTGACTGCTGTTGAAGTTACAGAGTTGACCGAAGAAGAACAAAGCTTACGCTTGCAATTGGAACGTCAGGTAGAAAGGGCATTTTTGTCAGCAGGTCAGGCGTTGATGGAGTTGCGGGATCGCAGATTGTACCGTTCCACGCACCGTACTTTTGAGGAGTATTGCCGCGAACGCTTCAATTATAGTCGTGACGCGGCTTACTTAAAGATTTCGGCTACTGTGGTTTATGAGAATCTTCAAAAGTTTTTGCCGACCATTGGTCGGCAAATTCCAATGCCGACCAACGAACGACAATTGCGTTTTTTGGCGAAAGCCGAGTTGGAACCGGCTGTGCAAGCGGATGTATGGCGGCAGGCAGTGGAGCAAGCTGGCAATAAGATTCCATCCGGTCGCATAGTGAAAGATGTTGTAGATAGGATACGCGAAAGGACGAAAGTACCCAATCCTTACCACGTTGGGGAAATATGCATTCTTTTGCCAAAGGATAACCCAGACTTGAGAGGTAAAGCGGGTTATTGGGGCGTGGTAAGTCACGTTGGGGAATACATCTGTACATTCCAGGCTTGGGACGGCGACTGTACTGTAAAAATCGAACACCTGAAGTTACTGGAATTGCTTGATGAAGATTGCCAATTCATGCAGCAGTTATGTGTGAGGTTACGGCAATTGCATCAAGTGGCCAGCCGTGACTCTTCTGTGGATTGGCTGTTGCAGGGATTGGGTAAGCAAGCTAAACCTTATTTATCTTCGTTGCAGGCAAAATTGCTGGCGACTGTGGAACGGGAGTACAAAATCGAGTGGAGGCAACAGAAATGATGGTGCAGCGAGGAAACAATAGGTTAATGCAACAAAGTTCACTTATCGAGTTTAGTTTCAAATATTTCTCGCCACAATTCAAATTCTGGACAATTACACCAAAGGGTAAGGAACCCATCAAAAAGTTTAGTTCCTGAATTTTGAACTCCCCTTGGGAGAACTTGGATCAAGATAGGAATATCTAAATCACATTTCCAATTTTCTATTTCTTTTTGAATTTGGGCAATAGTGTCTTGATGGAATCCTCGGTCGTTGTTAGAACACTGAACAAGTAAACATCCACTATCAGAATCTTTGACTCGCTTGAGCGAGAAATTAATCTGCGTCCACATTGATTGGACTTCATTGAAAATATTAGGCAAACCATAGTGATTGCCTAATATTGCCTTTCGGCGTTTCGATTCACCCATAAGTCCCCCTCAGCAATACAAATTTTGACAAGGATGACGAAGAAGATAAGGAATCTTCTAACGACGAGTAAGCTCAATAGCACTCAGACTAACCCTCTGGGGGTTATTAACTACTAATACTATTGTAACGATAAATCAAGGGTTTCAAGTATTTTGCAGTTGCAAGAATTGGGGATTTTGCCAAACCGTATCTGTCATCCTTGCAAGCTTTGCTGCTGGTGGCTGTTGAGAGAGAGTACAACCTGGTTTGTCAGCAGCAGAAGTGATGAATTTGATGAATTTATTGAGTGTCAAAGCAGCTTAAAAGTTCAAAATTTGAAATCAAATCGGGTAGGTGTTAGTGATTGGAGAACTTTTTACCCAAATATTCCGACTGTTATAAAAATCTCCACGTTGCTCCAAGGTAAACCCACCCAGCAATAATCCCAACCATACTTCTACCATCGGCATTTCCAACGCACATTGCAGTTTAACTAAAGAAATCTCATCTTTGACATTTATCAGGTAGTTAGCGATCGCTCTCTGCCATTTTTCCACATCCTCATCTGATGCCAAATTGCGAACATCTTCTAAAGTTGTCACCTCATCAAGCATTGCCAAAACATTCGCTTTTTCAACAGGTGCTGCTACAGAATTATCCAACTCAGTAGGAGATGAAAATTGGTGTGGGCCATGTGGTCTAAAGGTTTGTGGTGTTTGCGGTTCAATCAAATCATCTAAATCTAGGTGCATTGTTGTCCGCACTATACCAGCAAAGAGATCGGTGCTAATAATTGGCCCCTTTGGGTTATTGAGATCGCGGGTATCTTGCAACAGCACTTCAGCACGAGACTTGAGAATATCCGCAATTTGACTGAAGGCAAGCGCTGCGGTTGATAACTGTGCCTCCAAGGGTAAACTTTCTAGCTCGGCATCCAAACA
>NZ_JAAGOG010000177.1:0-16353 GCF_010747425.1 Nostoc sp. UIC 10630 | reverse complement strand
CTCTATTACTTAGTTCAAAATACTGAGTTAAATATTTTTGATAAATAGGGTCTTCTTTCCCTTTAACCATACCTAAAAATTCTATTTTTCCGCGAAGAACTTGCTGAAATCTAGCTACGCCTTTACTATAATGCCTATCTTTAAATTCATATTTATTTAAATATTCCAATTCAGACGATTCAAGACCAAACTTACTCCAAGCATGCAGCATAGCTCGAATCTGACGTATATAATTACGATCCACATTAGGAAATGTATTAACAGTTATACTTGTAACTTCTTGATGCTCTTGAGCATTCTGTATTCGTACTTTAAGTTCATTAATTTCAAAGTTGTTTTCTTGAATAATTGAATATATATCTTTACCCAAAATCGCTTTTTTAAGTTTTTCTTGATCTTCTGTTGTAATTATGTAAGCTATCTCTTCAGGTAGGTTAGGTCTCGTTGTTGAAAAAGTAATATCATCTGCATATCTCGTATATGTAAATCTATATTTTTTTGCCAGTTTTTGAAATTGACTGTCTAGCTTGGCACAGAGCATATTAGATACTATTGGTGAGGTAGGAGCGCCTTGGGGTAATTGGTTATCATGGCAACAAATCTGTGCTAAAACTGTTGCAACTTCAGGATTTAAAGCATAGGGTAATGCCATAAACATTCCTCTTACTCGTCCAAAATTAATTGAAACAAAAAAATCTTTTAGGTCAAAATTAAGTACATATCGCTTACCTATGTGAGCTTTTGCATTAGTTACAATATTTTTATTTTTTACAAAGCCATGAACTGAAGGCTTCACTTGGTATACGCACTGTAAAACTTGATTAAGTTTTTTTTGGATTAACTTTAAAGATGTTGCAGGCGTAGAGATGATACGGTTTCCTCCTAATTTTTTAGGTATTTGGAAAGTTGTATATCTCGATTCATAAGGAATTACATACAAATAGTAGACTAAATCTCCGTATGGTATTTCTAGAAGTCTTGCTACATCTCTTCCACTCCTTAAAGAGTAAAATTTTTTAATTAATTCATCACAATTTTTATCCAAACAGGGTTTAAGAGCCTTTCTCGCTTGACTCTTTTCTTCTCCATTTTGGGACATTGTTCAAACCCTTATGTTTAGATTAAAAATGAATGATGTGTGCTTTTACTGATAGTTACTATATAATTCCTCGTGGAATAACCAACTCTTTAAAAAATTGTGGAGATATCTAGAACATTATTCCCACTTACTCAAAGAAAACGCATCACAGCAAATTATACGTAAAGCTGACTTTTCAGCTGACCGTCGCAGGATCAACAACGGCAATCAATAAGGTTCACTAGATATCTCCTACTTAAAAAGTATATGTTTTTTGCTTCACTGTCAACAAGTAATCTTTATGGGTGATAATACTGCTTATATTCTAGTAAAGATATTTACCAGTAAAGGATTTATTTAATTTTGTTTAATTTTCCAAAAACGCAAAGCACTGCCAAAGAAGAGAGGGATCGCTCTTTTTAACCAGAAGATGCAGAGCGATCGCAGATACAATCATAAGTAAAAGGTAAACTTGTAGAAAATGGCTGAAATTGACCGCGCTATCACTAAACTAGCTATCGAGTCATTACCAGATGAGAAGGTTTTAGCTCTGTCCGATATGCAGATGGAAACTCAGCAGCAAGAGGTTTTCAGTAACTTGCAAGCGCGTTACCGAGAGGGACAGCTTAATGATGCAGAAGGTAGTCAACTAGATGAACTCATGCAAGTCTACCGATGTGGCTTAGTAAGTAAAGCAAGAGCTTTAAAAGTAGCTGTTGAACGAAACTTAAAACCCGTTTTTAACTAACAGCAAAGTCTGTGTATTTACGCACAGAAGGTAACTGAAAACCTAAAACAATATCTTCTTTTGGGACACCTAAATCAACCAATTCATTAGCAATTCCTACTTCTGTCCCATCTTGCTGAATCCAGATTTTCTCGTCGATAATATCTAGATGGAGAACAGGGCCATATATGCGGTCTTGCTCCCACCAACCTACATAAACTAATTGATAATGATCGTGTTCTATATCAAAAATTGTTTGTGCTTGAATGCGATTATCCCAAACAGTACTAGCGTGTTGTTGAAGCAAATTCTTTATATATTGTCGATATTCACCTAGCTTTGCCATTGTGCGATCGCCTCCTGTTCAATATTATAAATTAGTAAACAGAGTTGATTAGTTTGAATGACAGATTGAATAAATGGAAGTATAAAAAACTCATTGTAAACAGTACTAGGAACTGCTAAATATAAAGTCCGATTGGCTTCTTGTTTTTGTAAAGCAATTCGGTAAATGATAAATTGCCCTAATGCAGCATAAAGTTCTGTTATTTTTGATGGACTTAGAAAACTTTTAATTTCAACAGCTATTTTTTGTCCTTGTTTTTCGGCTGCAATAACTTTTTCTGCTCCTAAATCAACATATAGCTCAGTGTTCCCGCTTGGAGAGCATAGGGATCATGAGTGATTAACCACCCTTTTTCTCAAGTGCTGTTTTGACAACTGTATGAAAAGCATCTTTAGCAGACACGGGTTTAATTCCAATTTATGGCGGTGCTTGATTTAAAAATTTCCATTTTAATAATACATTGACAACTTAGTGAAACGCAAAGGGGCGCAGAGGTTTTAGAGAATTTGTGACAAAAACTTGCGTGTTCTTTCTTCTTTGGGGTTGCTGAAAAATGCGTCTGGGGTGGCTGACTCAACGAGGGAACCGCTATCCATTAAAATAACTCGGTCAGCGACTTCACGAGCGAATCCAACTTCGTGGGTGACGACTACCATTGTCATCCCATCACGGGCGAGATTTCGCATTACATCCAAAACTTCTCGTACCATTTCTGGATCTAAGGCTGAGGTAGGTTCGTCAAATAGCATAATTTTAGGTTGCATGGCTAAAGCACGTGCGATCGCAACTCGTTGCTGTTGTCCGCCAGATAACTGTCCTGGATATTTCTGCGCCTGTTCTAAAATTCCTACTCTTTCTAATAGTTGTATAGCCAATTCTTCAGCTTTTGCCTTTGGCGATCGCCGTACCCAAATTGGTGCTAAAGAGATATTTTGCAGCACTGTGAGATGAGGAAATAAATTAAATTGCTGAAATACCATTCCCACTTCTCGGCGAATGGTTTCAATATTTCGCAAGTCATGGCTGAGGGTAATGCCGTCGATTTCAATCCTTCCTTTTTGGTATTCTTCTAAAGCATTAAATGTGCGAATAAAGGTAGATTTACCTGAACCAGATGGCCCCATCAACACTACTACTTCTCCACGATTGACTGTCAAGCTCACACCCTGAAGAACGTGGAATTTTCCATACCACTTATGAACATCTTCAGCAACAATTATCTTTTGTATATCTGACATATTATTCAAAGCCCTAATAATGAATATTAGTTTTATAACAACCAATAACCAATGACCAATGACTAATTATTTAACTGTCTCTCTAACCGCCGAGAAGCTAACGACATGGAATAACAAAATACCCAATAAATAAATCCAATAAATATATAAACTTCTGCATACCGACCAATAAATTGTGGTTGTGCCAATATGGAACGGGCAATACCTGTTAGTTCTACTAATCCCACCAAGGATAATAACGAAGTGTCTTTAAATAAGCCGATAAACTGACCAACGATCGCAGGAATAACGGTACGTAAGGCTTGAGGTAAGACAATTAACAAAACCACTAAGGCTGTGTTTAATCCTAGCGCTTTCGCGGCTTCAATTTGTCCGCGAGGAACTGACTGGAGTCCACCGCGCACATTTTCTGCCATGTATGCAGCACTAAATAAAACCAATCCAGCAATTGCTCGTAATACCCGATCTAAACGCATATCTGCTGATAGAAACAATGGCAGCATTACTTGAGCGAGGAACAAAATTCCAATCAGTGGTACTCCTCTGACGATTTCAATGTAGAGGATAGAAAACCAACGGACTACGGGTAAATTGCTTGTGCGTCCTAAAGCCAATAAAACTCCAATGGGAAAGGAAAGCACAATACTGATTGCTGCCATAAGTAGGGTAAGTAGCAAACCGTTCCACAAATTTGTAGATACAGATTGCAATCCAAATCCACCGCCAAGTAGCCAAAGAATAATGGGGAAAGACAGTAACCATAATAGAGAAAGCCAAGTAGTTAGTAGTTTAGTAAACTTTCCTCCAACCCAAAAACCTACAAATAGTAAAGCTGCAATTAACAGTAACCAGAGGCGAGATGTCAAGTCTAATGGTAAAGCAACTAACAAAACGCCGATGATAAAAGCAAACAAAGCGGAGAATTGCTTTGTTAATTGTTGCTTACCAAAGAATACACCCGCAGTTACAGCGCCTAAAGTTGAAGCGATCGCCAGTACAATCCAAGTTCGCCAATATAGCGTTTGCGGAAACCTACCAACTAAAAATAAACGTAAGTTAACCTGAATTACTGCCCATTGTGCTTGAGTAGTTGCCCAAGTTGTAACTCCTCGCAGTACCCAAAATAACAACACCAAACAGATAACAGTTAACAAGCTGTTGTACCAAGTACTGAAGAGGTTTTTACGTAGCCAAGTTAATTTGTTATTTGTCATTGGTCATTTATCATTTGTAAAGACTCATACTTCAACCTCAGAAACTCAACTTTCGAGTTCAAAGGTGCAACTTCCGAGTTCAAAGGTGCAACTTCCGAGTTCAAAGGTGCAACTTCCGAGTTCAAAGGTGCAACTTCCGAGTTCAGAGGCTCAACTTCCGAGTTCAGAGGCTCAACTTCCGAGTTCAAAGGTGCAACTTCCGAGTTCAAAGGTGTAACTTCCGAGTTCAGAGGCTCAACTTCCGAGTTCAACTGCTTCCTTATCCCCTTTTTCTCCCCCATTCCCCTCATCTCTCTTTAATTTGCACACTGCGATTGAATAAATTCATAACTACAGAGATAACCAAACTCAGGGTGAGATAGGTGAGCATAATCAGTAATATCACTTCTACGGCTTTCCCAGTTTGGTTAAAGGTAGTGGAGGCGACAAAATAAATATCGGGGTAGCCGATCGCGATCGCTAAACTGGTATTTTTTGTCAAATTCAGATATTGACTCGTCAACGGTGGAATGATTACCCGCAAAGCTTGGGGAAAAACCACCAGCCGCATAACTAACCCTGGTTTTAATCCTAGCGATCGCGCTGCTTCCCATTGTCCCTTCGGTACTGATTGAATTCCACCTCGGACAATTTCCGCAATAAACGCACCCGTGTAAAAAATTAATCCCAACAGCAAAGCTGAAAACTCTGGTGATAACGTAAACCAAGGGAGTTGTAAGCCATTTTGACTAACGCCAATAAAACCCCAAAGGGATATCTTATTTTCTGTTTTGGGAAAACTGAGAAAAACAACAAAGTACCAAAACAGCAATTGCAGCAGTAAGGGCGTATTGCGGAAAATCTCTACATAAACCATCGTGATATTCCGCACTAACCAGTTGTCAGAAAGTCGGGCAATACCAGCACTTACCCCGACAATGGTTGTCAGAAAAATCCCTGCGATCGCCACCCGTAAGGAGTTAATTAACCCCACCCACAAAGCATGACTGTAGGTGTCAGTGGGTTTATAGCTAATCAGTGTCTCGCCAATATCAAAAGACGCTTGTTGCTTGAGAAAATCAAATCCAAACGGAATACCCAATTGCCGCAAATTCCGCTGGAGATTGCTCCACAGTATTACTACTACAACTGCTGCTAAAAATACAGCAATGAGTTGTAAAGCAATCCGCCAAAAACGGACATCACGCCATATAGACGGTTTTAAATTTGTCATTTGTCATTTGTCATTTGTCATTAGTTATTTCTTCCCTGCCCTCTCCTACCGAAACGGCGGAGAATAAAGCAGTCCACCTTTGCTCCAGAGTTGATTTTGACCACGAGCTAGATTCAGTTTTGTTTTGGGGCCGAGATTGCGATCGTAAACTTCGGCATAGTTACCGACGTGCTTAATTATTCTGGCTGCAAAGTCGTTTGTTAAGCCGAGTCCTTCGCCAAGGTTGCCTTCTGTTCCTAAAAAGCGCTTAATGTCTGGATCGGTACTAGTTGCAAACTGACCCACATTTTGGGAAGTAATACCTAATTCTTCAGCTTTTACCAGAGAATAAACCACCCACTTAACAGCATCTCCCCACTTAATATCTCCTTTGGCAACTGCTGGTGCAAGGGGTTCTGAAGAAATTACTTCATTGAGAATCACGTTATCTTCTGGTTTCGGTAAAATTGTCCCCCGCGAAACTAATGCTGAACGGTCAGCCGTAATGCCGTCGCAACGACCTTCGGCATAGGTAGCAAAAGTAACGTTAACGTCTTCAAAGACAACGGGTTTGTAAGTGATGCCCCTTTTCCGCATTTGGTCTGCTAAGTTCTGTTCGGTAGTAGTGCCAGTTTGAACGCAGATTGCTTTATCCTTCAGGTCTGCTAGGGACTTAATGTTGCTACTTTTGCGAACCATTATGGCTTGTCCGTCGTAAAAGACCACAGGTGCAAATTCTAGACCTACAGAGGTATCACGGCTAAGAGTCCAGGTAGTATTGCGGCTGAGAACATCTACTTCCCCAGTTTGCAAAGCTGTAAACCGTTCTTTGGAATTGAGATTGCGGAATTCTACTGCATCTGGGTTATCAAATAAAGCTGCGGCGATCGCGCGACAGACATCGACATCAATGCCGCTATACTTACCATCAGTCCCCACAAAGCTAAACCCTGGCACTTCGCCACTGACACCGCAAATTAACTGACCACGGCTTTTAATACTATCCCAGCGATTCCGAGTTGCTGGTGCAGCTGCATTACTGCCGGGAGTGCTGGGTGTGTTTGCTGTTTGCGAATCTCCACTACAAGCAGCGATCGCAAAGACTAGAGGTGCGATCGCTAAAATTAAAGCTGATTTACGCATAAATTTCATTGATATCGACAATCATAAATGTATTGCTCACTACAATCATTCTATAAAAACAATTTGTTGCTTGTAATATAAAACTTTACCAGCCTTTATGCTAATTTTATTCCTTTTGAAAAACCGGTTTTTAAGTTTGTACTTATTTTTTTAAAAACCTTAAATGCTAAGTGTAAATCTCTCAAGCTTGCTTGGAATTCCGAGTTAATTTTATTTTTTTTACTACCCTATTTGATATAGAAATACATTCATTGAACTTGGAAGATAATATTAAACTTTTAGCTAATTAGTTTTATATTCTTCACTGGATAATATTTATAAGAATAGATTTTGCGCTTCTTTAAGAATTAGCAATAGAACCCCAGGAAATCTTATTCACAGCCCAGCATGAAAATCTGTTTATCCTATTTCAATGCCCTATGCCCCATACCCCATGCCCTAATTGCATACTTTGATGCGATCGGAAGTAGCCACACCAACCTAAAGAACTACCCCTAGCAGGTTAAACTAGGTCTGGTAACAACTGCTCCACCGTTCCTTATGAGGCTTTTATGGGAGCTAACCTCAAACAGATTGCCAACTATTTAGACAACCTTGGTTGGGACTACCGTTTTGATGATGAAGAAGACCGGATAATAACAGGTGTAGAAGCTGATAACCTAGAAGATTTTCTGATAGTTGTCCAGTTGGATGAAGAGGGAAAATTTTTTCGGGTATTTGCCCCTCAAGTTCTGTCAGGAATTCAAGACCACCCTCACAAGGGAGTTATCCTACAGACAATGCTTGCCATTTCCTGGGAAACCAAAATGTTGCAATGGGAGTATGACCCGTCTGATGGTGAAATTCGTGCCATTATTGAGTTTCCTCTAGAAGACTCAATTCTCACAGAAAAGCAATTTCACCGTTGTCTGAGTGGGTTAATTCAGATTGTAGATGGCATAGCCATACCTCGCCTCAAAGAAGTGATGGCAACGGGTCTTGATCCGGGGAATATAGAACTTGGCGAAAGACTGTTACTCACTATCCAAGAAGAAGCTCCAGGATTGCTAGATTTGCTAGAAAAGGCAATGGAGGCACGGAAAAAGCGAGGAAGTTTTCCCAAGGAGTGAGACGGATCATCACTTAAATAGCTATACTCCAAAGTGATACCCTCACTATATACTGAAATTTTCTGGGGCTGGATATTATGACATCCTATGCAACCTCCTCTGCCAAAGCGGAAATGAGTGAACTACGGCGGTTGAAAGGCTTACTACCGCCAGAATTACAGAGCTGGGTCACGGTTGAAGGCACAACTGAGGTCAATCCACCCCTGGTTCGTTGTGAAGAAATTGGTAAAGACCAGGTAGAAATTCAAATTGACCTGGTGAAATGGGATGCCCTCGCAATGGATCAGCGTAATCTGCTGTTCTGGCATGAAGTTGCTCGCGTTCAAAATGACACAATTCCTAAAGATGGTTGGGAAATGGCAGCATTAGCCATCGGTTTAGGTGGTGCTGTCGGCGAATTGTGGGTACAAGATGGATTGCTGCTGGTGTTAGCTTTGTCGCTGTGTGGCGTGTCAGGCTGGCGACTGTACCAAAAGAATAATGGGGAAAAGCAACTAAAAGAATTGCTCAATGCTGATGAGAAAGCGATCGCTTTGGCAACTCGTTTTGGTTACAGCCTCCCCAATGCCTACAAGAGTCTCGGTAGCGCCTTAAAAACCCTGATTGACAATACTCCTAGCAAGCGCCAACGGTCAAGATACGAAGCAAGACTCTCTGCCCTCAAACGCAGTGCCAATAAAGCAAAAGCTAAATCCAAAACTCCAGATGAAGGCGGGTTGTAATTTAGGAGAGACGCAACTAATCGCGTCTGTACAATTAGGAGTGCAATCTAAACTCTAAACTCCTCACTCCTAATTCTGCCTTGGACTGGGAATGTCTACTAAGGGGCTGCTGCCTTGCTGATTAGCGGCAGCAATGCCCATTTCATAGAATCTTACTTTTTTCTTGACTACATCTTTATCAAACTCAAATTTTACAGAAGCTTTTACAGTTGGTTCAGCATTTTATGCGTCTGAGGGATCACACGCACGTGCTTGACAAACCCCTTCATCAAAGCTTGCCACGTTAAAACTTGATCGGCGGTAGGCGCAAGCATAAGTATTGGGGAGAATTGTTCAGATACTGCTAAAGGCGTAACAGGTTGTAAAAATACTGAGATATCTGGACTAACCTCTGCCACCAAAGAAGCTGAACGTTCCAACTCGGCTGGATCTGTGTTTTGAGACACAATTATCTTGACAAAAACATTTAAATATGAGTCATGACATAATTGGAGAAATTTAGCATGTTCTTGCCAATGGCTTTCGCCGCTAACACTGGGCAATTTGAAATCCATACCCACAGAGTCTAGATAGGGAAGAATCATCGCTAGTTGTTCTGAGCGATGTCCGCCAGTTTCTAAGTATATGGGTAGACCAGTTATGTCTCGCACCTGGGGTAGAAACTGCGTTAGAAATGGGGCATGAAGAAGTGGTTCACCCCCAGTTAAGCTAATGCTATCGTGTAGACAAGGTAGATTTTGCTGTTCCACCCATTCGATTAATATAGGTAATGAAACAGGGTTAGAGTGGATTTCAAAGTCGCGTAATCCAGGCGATCGCTCTATCCGACAAGTAGCAGGTGCATTCCAAGTGTGGGCACTATCACAAAAGTGGCAGCGCAAATCACACAAAGCAAAACGAATAAATATTTGACGTGTCCCTACATTCAGTCCTTCCCCTTGAATGGCAGAAAAGACCTCAACTAGGCGTGCGGTAGGTGTAACCGTAGTTTTAGCAATCATTTGATTTGATGAGAGCAACGCGATCGCGCTGCGTCGACACAACAGCAAGGATGTTTCTTGGCTTCTTGTTCTATTGTGAATCGTCGCTAGCGATCTCCAATCTCAGCCCCGGTAAAGAGAAATTAGTCCTTATTACTACTGATTCTAAATATTAGGTTAAGTAATTTTTTAGGACAAAATAATGTTTGGCAGATTACATTATACATGGCAACGAAAGTGCAGAGCTTCATGACTAGCCAACCGACAGAGGTCGATTTTCCAGTTAATTCCCTAAACGACACGGCTATAATGCAGGTGCCCGCGCGGTTGAGCGTGCTGGAGGCTTTAGACTTTAAGCAAACCTGCCAAAGCTTAATTCAGCCCAATTCACATCCTAAACAGATCATCATTGACTTTCACCAAACTACTTTTATGGATAGTAGTGGTTTAGGTGCCCTCGTCAGTAATTTTAAATACGCCCAGACTAAAGGAATTACATTAACACTGCGGAATGTAACACCTCAAGTCATGGCAGTCTTAAAACTCACGGGATTGGATCAGGTTTTTCCCTTAGAGTCGGTTGACGATGGGTTGCTAATAAAACAAGAAGACTTAGTAGATAATCGGAAGACAACTTCCCGTAAAGTAGAGCCGTTACCCACTACTCACCCTTCTGTAGCATCTTGGATGAAACGGTTCTTAGATATTGTCGGGTCTGTGGTTGGTTTATTAATTACAGGAGTTTTGTTTATTCCGATTGCGATCGCTATTCAAATTAACGATCCCGGCCCCATTTTCTTCAGTCAAACCCGTTGTGGTTGGATGGGAAAGCGGTTTGAGATTTGGAAATTCCGTTCTATGTGTGTGGATGCAGAAGCAAGGAAATCCCAAGTAAAAAACCAAGTGCAAGGTGCATTTTTCAAGAATGAAAATGATCCCAGAATTACCAAGGTAGGGCGCTTTTTACGGCGAACGAGTCTTGATGAATTACCGCAATTTTGGAACGTCCTCAAAGGAGAAATGAGTTTAGTAGGCACTCGACCACCCACACCCGATGAAGTGGAACGTTATGAAGTACCAGAGTGGCAACGTTTAGATGTGAAACCTGGTATGACTGGTGAATGGCAAGTCAATGGGCGGTCTACAGTCCGTAGTTTTGAAGATGTAATTCGTCTAGATTTGCAGTATCAAAAAAATTGGAGTTTGGTGTACGATTTAAAGCTAATTTTCAAAACTATAACTATTCTCTTTAATAGAAACAGTGGCGCTGTTTAGCTAACTACCCTTATTCACAATTGTTTGGTAACTCCCAACTTTCGCAATAATTATTAGATATACCCAAGCCCATAACAGGCTTGGGTATATTTTAGGTTTCTAAAGCAATAAGTAAGTGAAATTATCCTACAGCCTTCTGAATACCTACAACTTCAACCTGCTGAACTTCTGGCAACAAACGCTTCACGCTTTGCTTAACAAATCCCTGCAAAAAACCAATCTGCTGATTTTGCTGAAATACTTTTTGCAATGTTTGCCGCAAATTCTCCAAATTCAAACCAGTTCCAGAGTCTATTGCTATTTCCTGCTGTTGGAAATACTCAACTAGACTTAACCCTGCGACTCTAGTCAAATAAGCTGCACTTACTCCCTGCACTACGCCACCAGCAACAAAGGTAACGGCATTACTTTTGAGAACAGTACTAATCGCCTTTGTAGAAAGTTCAACTAAACCCAGCTTCAGCATTAAACTTCCCATTGTTCCAGCTACAGTTTGTGCTTGTTCTAGGGAAAACTTCTGCTGATAGATTTTACCCAAATCCATTACCATTTGAGCATTAATTGCCGCAGTCGCTAGAATATCAAGGGCTGGAACTGGGTTAGCGAAGGCAGCAGCAGCAGCTATCCATTGATATTGTTCAATAATTGGGGTGGCGCGATCGCGTCTGGTTCCATTCAGCCAGTTTTTCGCCTCAGCTTTCAACAACCCGGCTTTCCTCATGGTTGTTACCCAAACTAGGCGCTGTCTTTGCTGTGCAAAAATTTCACCCAAATGCTGAGTTAACTGTTGGATATCTGCTGTTGGTTGTTCCATCCACTCTTGCACAGCACCATCAGCCTCATGCTTTCGGACTTTGATGGCTATGGGAGAAGCGGCTGTTGCAACCACATTTCCCTGCATTCGCTGTTTCAATGACAGCAAGATGCTGGCGCTTTCATCGGCTAAATACTGGTCTTGTTTGTTGAAAACCAGGATTGTCGGCTGATTTGCTGCTTTTAGCTGCTGTAGGGTTTGAAATTCTGAGTCTGTCAAATCACCGTTTGTCAGGAATATAACAAAATCAGATTTTGCAACTTCTGCTAAAACAACTGCATCTGAGTTGTCACCCGTTTCTCTAAATAAAGGTGTTGTCTCTTCTAAAGACACCAAATTTTGTGTCTCTAGATTTTGCTTTAATACTTGAATTAAGGTGCTTTTACCTACAGATTTACCGCCAGTCACAGCAACTTTAATTTCTTGTCTGTCTAATTCCAAAGACAATTGGGCAATTTGTTCTCGCAGTGTCTGTAACGCCGGATGGTTTTCGGATTCTTGTGCCAGTTGGTTAATTACAGTTTCAGTTTTAGCGATCGCACTTTCCACAGTCGCCCGATCTACGAGCATATCATCTAGCTGCTTTAAACTGTCTTTCGGGCGATTTTGCTGGAATAACCACAAACCACCGCCTACAGCTAAGGCACTCAACAAACCAAACTCACCCACCTGCACTATCGAATCGTGCCAACTGTCCAACATCCACAGAGAAAAGGACAGTCCCAATCCTCCCACTAAAATTGGTCGCTGCAACTTCACAACCATGATTCTCCGCGCCTTTTAGATGGCTATTTCTTCCAGAATAGATCAAAACAAAACAAAAACCCTGCAATCTTCACTGATTGTAGGGTTTTTGTTTTTTATTTGGTGGCGGGAAGTGGATTTGAACCACTGACCTTCGGGTTATGAGCCCGACGAGCTACCAGGCTGCTCTATCCCGCGTTGCTCTCGACTTATTTATAGTAACCTATAGTCAAGAGTTTGGCAACTACAAAAACGATAATTCTCCAATTACTTCTAAACGGGTGTATTTTCCCAAGGTGGCAAATTTTTCTGAGAGGCTTTCGGCGGCGCTAGGACTAATCCAACCCATTTGCTTGAGTAAGTGAATAGCAACGGCATGTTTTGCTCGTTTTGTCCCATCCATGACTTTGATTGCTAATCCCAAGCCTTCACCAAGTCTACCAATGCACTGAACTCCTTCGGCACCACTTTTACTAACCAGTTCCCCTGGAGTTAAGCGCATTAGTTCGGTATCAAATTCTCCATCTCCTGCTACCATCGCGGGGTGATGAGTCATAGCCCGGACGATGCGCTCCATATCTAGATTGGTGCTAGAGGCTAACAGTGCATATAAAGATGCCATGTGACCGAGTTGCATCAAATAAGTTGGTGCGCCACAGTCATCATGAGCGCAGATAAATTCTGCGGCTGGCATTCGCAGCAACTCTGCTACTTTGCCCAAAATCAATTGCTGTATTGGGTGCTTGCGATCCAAGTAGTTATTCAAGGGCCAACGGCGTTGCTGACAAACAGCTAACATTCCCGCATGTTTTCCAGAGCAATTGTATTCCAGAGGACTGTGCTTACCTTCAGGAGTTGGACACTGGAGTATGGTCGGGTCAAGATCAGCTCGCCAAAGGATGTTAAATACCTGTCGGACTTGATCTATTGTTCCTTTATGGGAACTTGTCATAATTGCTAAGTCGCGATCGCTGAGGTCATAGCGTTCCAGTGTACCTGTGGTGGTGACTGCGAGTGCCTGAAATGGTTTGAGGGCTGAACGGATAAATGCAGCGGTTTCAGAATTGCCGGCAACGGTTAGAACCCGTCCCCGATCGTCGCATACAACAGCCTGGACTATATGCCTGGATTCAATAATACCTTCCCGCAGCAACCGGACTTCCAGTGCTGTGGCTTGAGTTCGTTTTCCCATTGTCATGGGTTTATATTTATCACCTTTTTTTAATTAATTTAGTCATTGGTCATTAGTCATTAGTCCTTAGCTAATGACCAATGACTAATGACTTTTTAAAACAAATGCCAAACTATCGTACCAGTAACGTACATTCCCGCCAAGCCAGCGAAGGTAAATTGCAATCGCCGCAGAATAGGTTTGATTTCGTATGCAACAATTAAGCGATCGCGGTTAAGGATTTCCTGTGGTTTCGTCCAAGTTTGGCCGTCGTACCAACCGGACTCTTCATAAAATACTGTGGGACTGCCAAGGCGATCGCACACGTAGAACCAGCCTAAGTATAATCTTACCAGTGCCAGTACGACCCCAACACTGGCTGCTGCTGCACCACAAAGGATAAAATGTGCAATATACTTGTGGGGAGGAAAACTTGCTGCTGCCACAGGTGCTGCGATCAGCCAAGATAAACCCCAAATCCAAGCTATTTTCGTGATATATTCGCGCAAATCTAAAGTGCTATCACGAAATAGCCAGGAAGTTTTTAACTCTTCGTACTCATTGAGCGGTTGTTGGTCTATGGGAACTGGGCAATTTGAAACCGAAGACCTAATCATGTTGGCTTACCTTCACCCTCATCAGATTCTGGAAGGGAAATACGTTCTGCATGAATCCAGAACGCTTCTAAATTATAAAACTCCCGTTCTTTGGGCATCATAATGTGAACGATCACATCACCGTAGTCTTGTAATACCCAACTTCCCTCAACTTTTCCTTCTGTCCTTATGGGACGACGTTGCAACTCAGTTTCGACTTTTCCTTCAATTGCTTGAGCGATCGCTCTGACTTGTACCCTAGAATAGCCAGTCATCATCACAAAGTAATCCGCTAGGTAAGATACCTCTGCTACTTTTAGCAATATAATCTCACCTGCTTTGCGGTCTGATCCAGCTTCTGCTATCGTTGCAGCTAATTTTCCGCTTTCCTCTTCGGTATGGGCGTGGCTCTTAACCACACTCTTCGTCAGTGGAACGGATTGTAATGGGAAATTTCCTTGGAAATAATCAGTCATTAAACCTCAGGTGCTTTTTTTCTTTGGAAACAATTGTTTACATTTACTTACAAATCACAAACAATTGATCTGAAAATGTGTCAATAGGTTTTTTTGAATACTAACAAAAAAACGGGAGCCTATGGGGTCTAGTTTGATAATTCACGGCTTAGAATTTTGACAATAGCAATTAGCAGTTGCGGATGGCTGTTGTGTAGCGATAAATTAACCAATAGCTTTTTAGCAAGAATTTCCGATGAAATATAGTGTTGCCCCACTAGGGATTAATTGACTATTTGGGGTGACATCTAGGCTATTTCGAGGCCAAAAGATTTATTTTTCAGCTTTTATCGCCATTTTCCTCAGTTTCTCCGAGTTGAACTTGAGTACGTTGCAATTCCTCTAATGCCATCTTTAAGCTGAGATTTTTCTCATTTAACTCCCGTGTTCGTTCGCGTACTTTCTCTTCTAGTACCTGGTTGTATACTTCTAGCTGTTCGTTAGCATCATTTTGGACTGTGATAAGTTGCTGAACTTCCAAAATTAAACGATTGAGCGAATTAGCCAAGATCCCAACTTCATCATTAGTTGTTACGGGTGCTTGTAAATCAAAATTAGATTCTTCTGTAACCTGTTGAGCAACATGGGTAACAGCTTGAATAGGACGGGCAATAGCCTGACTAGTGAAAATTGCTAATAATGTGGCGATCGCAATCGACACTAACAGGCTGCCTAAAATAATATTTAGACGTAATTTCTCTGCCCTTCGCAGTTCCCAATTTGCTTGCTGATACTCTTCGGCGATGACTTCAACAAGGTTTGTGATGTCATCAAGAAAATCATCAATCATAAAAATTGATGAGCTATGCATGAAATTGAACAGTTGAGTTTGTGCTGTCCTGATTTCGTTTGGTGATAATTTACTGGGATTGCGATCGTTAAACAGAACCTCTGTGCGCTGTAAGTAAGTATCAAAGCCTTTGTGGGTCTGCAACAAGCGATGAACAGCTTCTTGTTCAATTACAGAATCATATATGGTGAGGTTCTCAATACTGTAGTTAGTTTTGAACTCAAACCAAACTTGTCTAGCTTGCTCAACATAGTTAAGTAACAAATTATATTGTTCTAGCCATTTTTTTGGTTGATCCATGTACAAAATCAGCTTGTGTTGGTTGGTACGAACACGAAACACACTGGTTTTGAGTTGGTACATCTGATATAACTCTTCAATCGCCGCTTCTTCGCGCTTCTGTGCTTGTCGCTGGTAATAATCTGCAATTAGAAACCCTATGCTAGTTCCCAGTACAGCAATACTTACAATTAGTGCATATCCAATGCCAATCTTTTGACCAACTTTGAGATGGCTGAACCAGTATCTAGAATTGCTTGTGTTTGGACTGGAGTTATTTGATTGCAAAGAGCTATTTGATCGACCAAAAGCCAGATCATCGAAGTTGTGATGCTGTTTCATAATCAATCACGACCTTGATGAACTTGAATGCGTTCCAGCTTGCTCAACATAGTTAAGTAACAAATTATATTGTTCTAG
>NZ_JAAGOG010000176.1:0-16547 GCF_010747425.1 Nostoc sp. UIC 10630 | reverse complement strand
GGGGAGCAGGGGAGCAGGGGGAGAATAATTATTTCTAACTCCTAACGAATGACAAATGACAAATGACAAATGACAAAAATTCGTATTGGTAACGGCTACGATATCCATCGATTAGTGAGCGATCGCGCTTTGATTTTGGGTGGAATTCAAATTCCTCATGAACTGGGTTTATTAGGACACAGTGACGCTGATGTATTAACGCACGCGATTATGGATGCCATGCTTGGGGCATTATCTTTGGGGGATATTGGTCATTATTTTCCGCCGAGCGATCCCAAATGGGCGGGAGCAGATAGTTTAGTACTATTAACTCAAGTACATCAACTGATTCGGGATCAAGGCTGGCAGATAGGAAATATTGACTCGGTGATAGTAGCAGAACGTCCCAAATTAAAGCCGCATATTCATACTATGCGCGACAAGCTAGCGGCGATTTTAGAATTAGAACCAAATCAAATTGGCATCAAAGCTACCACTAACGAAAAATTAGGCCCCGTTGGACGGGAGGAAGGTATATCTGCTTATGCTGTTGTCTTGCTTTTGAAAGAATAAAAATTATGAAATATTCGACAATTTTTCACATAATTAAGCGTTTTTGCTTACCAATAATTCTGGCTTCAGCAACAGCAATTACAGTTACCGCCTGCAATCCATCTAACTTTAAAACCGCAGCTGCACAAGTTCCCCAGTTAGTTGTTTCTACTACGAGTGATCCTAAAACCTTTAACTACGCCCTCATCCAAGAATCTCCCAATATTGCTGGTTTCACTTATGAGGCATTAGCGACTCAAAACGGAATAACTAAAGAAATTGAGCCAGCTTTGGCTGAATCTTGGGAAATTTCCCCAGACAAACTGCGGTTTATCTTTACCTTGCGAGAAGGATTGAAGTGGTCGGATGGTAAGCCATTAACAGCCGATGATGTCGTTTTCTCTTTTAATGACATCTACATGAACAAGCGCATTCCCACTTATATCCAAGATGCTCTCCGCATTGGGAGCAGTAAGACTTTTCTGAAAGTCCGCAAAGTCGATGAACGCCGAGTAGAATTTATTCTGCCAGAACCGTTTGCTCCTTTCTTGCGATCGATTGCAGCAGGGGTAGGAATACTACCAGAACACGCCCTGCGTGCAGCAGTAAAAGCCAAAAACTCTGACGGTAAGCCTGTGTTTATGTCCACTTGGGGAACCGACACAGACCCCAAAAAAATTATTGTTAATGGCCCTTACGGAATCGAGAGTTATTCAACCAATCAACGCTTAACATTTCGGCGCAATCCTTACTACTGGCGCAAAAAAGATGCACAAGGAAAACCACTGCCATATATTGAGCGTGTAATTTGGCAAATTGTGGAATCGCCTGATACAGCTTTGCTGCAATTTCGTTCTGGAGGGTTAGATTTACTAGAAATTGGCCCTGGAAATTTTCAATTGCTTAAGCGTCAAGAAAAGCGGGGTAACTTTACTATTAAAAATGCCGGGCCTGACTCTGGGACAAGTTTTATAACTTTCAACCTCAACAAAGGTAGTCGCAATGGCAAGCCTGTTGTAGATCCCATTAAGTCACGCTTTTTTAACAACGTTGCTTTTAGACAGGCTGTCGCCTACGCTATTGATCGCCAAACGATGATCAACAACACTTTGCGGGGATTGGGTGAACCACAAGACTCTCCAATTTCTGTTCCCAGTCCCTATTATTTATCTCCAAAAGAAGGTTTAAAAACTTATGATTATAATCCAGAAAAAGCTAAACAAATTTTATTAGAAGCAGGATTTAAATATGATGATAAAGGTCAACTGTTAGACGCGGATGGTAATCGAGTCCGCTTCACAATGATGGCTGTTGCTGGTAATAGACCGACAATTACACCGAAAATCCAACAGGATCTCGGCAAGATAGGCATTAAAGTTGATTTACAATTTCTTGACTTCAGTATTATCGGAGAAAAAATTTCTAACACCCTAGATTGGGAATGTTGGTATGGAGCCATCACTGGTGGTATTGAACCGCAAGATGGTTTCAATGTCTGGTCTGTAGAAGGTAACTTTCATGTATTTAATCAAAAAGCTCAAGCCGGACAATCCCCAACAGTAGGTTGGAAAGCTACCGATTGGGAGCAGAAAATTGAAGACCTCTACATCCAAGGGGCAAGAGAATTTGATGAAACAAAACGCAAGGCTATCTATGCAGAAACCCAACAACTATCACAAGAGTATCTGCCTTTTATTCACCTATTCAATTCCCTCGCTTTAGTAGCCGTGCGTAATACCATTGAGAACGTAAAATACTCAGCGATAGGAAGTTACAATTGGAATATTTATGAACTCAAAGTAGTAGAAACTAAAAAAGCTAGTTAATTTTCATGTGTTATCAAAAATAAACTTCATCATATCAGATTCACTTAAAGACTTATAAGACCTGTAGGTTGGGTTGATGAACTATTTGTGCATTAAAAGTATGAAATTTTTTAGCAAAATATTTCTGGTAATTAAACGTTTTTGGTTGCCAATAATTCTGACTTCAGCAACAGCACTTACACTTATCGCCTGCAACCCCACTAACTTCAAAAGTGTAGCTGCTCAAGTGCCGCAATTGGTAAGTGCCATTCTCAGTGACCCTAAAACTTTTAATTATCCTCTCAGTCAGGAGGTTCCGAATGTTTTTCCTCTAATTTATGAAGGATTAACTACAGAAAACCCGATAACTGGTAAAATCGAGCCTTCTTTAGCGGAATCATGGGAAATTTCTGATGACAAATTGCGGTTTGTTTTTACCCTACGCCAGGGATTGAAATGGTCTGATGGGAAGCCTTTAACAGCAGATGATGTAGTATTTACCTTCAACGAAATTTATCTTAACGAAGCGATTCCCGCAGATGCTAGAGATGTGCTACGGATTGGTGAAAGTCGGGCATTGCCAAAGGTACGAAAAATCGATGCTCAACGAATTGAATTTACGACTCCAGAACCATTTGCACCGTTCTTAGGAGCTTTAGGACTGCCAATTTTACCTGCCCATACTCTAGAACCATTTGTCAAGACAAAAGACCAAGAGGGTAAGCCAATATTTTTGTCAAAATGGGGCGTTGATACTCCTCCAGATCAAATTATTGTTAATGGCCCTTACAAGTTAGAGCGCTACGATACAAGTCAGCGTGTAGTATTTAGGCGCAACCCCTACTATTGGCGCAAAGGGTCCAAAGGAGAATCCCAACCTTATATTGAACGGATTGTGTGGGAAATTGTGGAATCAACAGATACCTCCTTGCTGCAATTTCGTTCTGGCGGGTTAGATACTGTGGGAGTCTCACCAGATTATTTTTCTTTGCTAAAGGTGCAAGAAGAACAGGGGAATTTCAAAATTTTCAATGGTGGCCCAGCAACAGGTACGACGTTTGTTTTCTTTAATTTAAATAAAGGTAAAAGGGATGGAAAACCCCTGGTTGATCCAATAAAATCGCGTTGGTTTAATACTGTAGAATTTCGACAGGCAGTAGCATACGCGATTGACCGACAAACAATGATTAACAATACTTTTCGGGGTTTGGGTAAACCACAAAATTCACCCATTTCCGTGCAAAGTCCTTATTATCTGTCGCCTGAACAAGGACTAAAAGTTTATACCTACAATACAGAAAAGGCGAAAGAACTGTTACTAAAAGCAGGATTCAAATATAACGACAAGAACCAATTAATAGATGCTCAAGGAAACCGTGTCCGCTTCTCATTGCTCACCAATGCTGGTAACAAAATCCGCGAAGCAATTGGGTCGCAGATTAAACAAGACCTGAGTAAAATTGGTATTCAAGTTGATTTCACACCTCTGGCATGGAATACTTACACAGATAAGCTGTCAAACTCATTAGATTGGGAAGTTTCTATGCTGGGTTTGACTGGTGGTTTAGAACCAAATGATGGGGCTAATGTCTGGTCGCCCGAAGGTGGATTGCACATGTTTAATCAGAAACCCCAAGCAGGACAAAAACCGATTCAAGGTTGGGAAGTGGCTCCTTGGGAAGCAGAAATTGCTAAGTTATACATTCAAGGGGCAAGGGAATTAGACACAACCAAGCGAAAAGAAATTTATGCAGAAACCCAGCGAATTACTCAAGAGAATTTACCTTTTATTTACTTAGTTAACGCTTTGTCAATGTCAGCAGTGCGTAATCGCTTTGAAGGTATTCAATACTCTGCACTGGGTGGTGCATTCTGGAACATTCATGAAATAAAAGTAACGGATTAATCATTAGTTATTAGTCAGTGGTTAGTGGCAAGAATAAAGGAAAAAGGACTAATGACAGATGAAAAAACCTTGCGATCGCTACTCGTTGCGGTTGCCAATGGTAAAGTTACCCCAGATACGGCATTAGACTCACTCAAAGACTTAACTTATGAATCTGTAGGTGAGTTTGCCAAAATTGACCATCATCGCCAGCTAAGAACTGGTTTCCCAGAGGTGATTTGGGGCCCTGGTAAAACACCTGATCAAATTGCTCAAATTATCGAGGTAATGCGCCTCCGCAACCCGGTAGTGATGGCGACTCGCATTGAACCAGCAGTTTATACCGTACTGCAATCAAAAGTTAGCGGTTTGCGATATTACGATTCGGCGCGAATTTGTGCGATCGCTCCTCCTAAGATCGAACCACTATTTGCGGGTGAAATTGCCATTCTTTCTGCTGGTACTGCCGATTTAGCCGTTGCTGAAGAAGCAGCTATCACTGCTGAACTTTCTGGTTTCCGGGTACAGCGTCTCTGGGATGTTGGCGTTGCCGGAATTCACCGTTTATTAAGTAACCGCCACCTGATTGAGTCAGCATCGGTGTTGATTGTCGTGGCAGGGATGGAAGGCGCTTTACCCAGCGTTGTCGCTGGTTTAGCGAGTTGTCCTGTGATTGCCGTACCCACCAGCATCGGCTATGGTGCGAGTTTTGGCGGGTTAGCACCTTTATTGACAATGCTTAACTCTTGTGCGGCGGGAGTAGGTGTAGTAAATATCGATAATGGTTTTGGTGCAGCAGTTTTGGCGGGGCAAATTTTGCGAACTGCCGAGAAATTGCGGTTGGCATCGGCTGGATCTTGAGTTAAGACTTTAAAGTTACACCCAATATTTCAGTACGTTATCAGTAATTTATCTGAAAAATAAACTGATCTGAAATTTGCCACCCTCAACCTCTTAATCACCAAATATGAGCCATCTCAGCGATTTGACATCTCAGTTATATTGGCATTTGCCTGCAAATTTGACAGCACTACTAGCACAAACAATTACCGATCCAGACCTGATGGGTCAGATTCAAAAATCTTGGAGCCACTTTATACAAACAGGTCAAGTGTGGGCATTGTTGATTGGTTTAGTCATTGGCTATATGATTCGGAATTTAACTAGCTACGGTTAAATTTAAAAGTTAGGAGTTGAAAGTGAGGAGTGAGAAGTTATGGGAGTTAAAAACTCATAACTCCTCACTCTTAACTCTTAACTCTCCCCCACTCTCTTGATATTTATGACCAAAGAACAAACTTGGAGCCAGAGGTTTGAATCAGCCCTGCATCCCGCGATCGCTCGTTTTAATGCCAGTATAGGTTTTGATATTGAATTAATAGAATACGATCTGACTGGTTCTCAAGCCCATGCCAAAATGCTAGCTCACACGGGCATTATCTCCTCAGAAGAAGGTGAACAACTGGTTGCAGGTTTAGAAGAAATTCGCCAAGAGTACGGCCAAGGTAGATTTCAGCCTGGTGTTGATGCAGAAGATGTACATTTTGCAGTTGAAAAACGACTGACAGAAATTGTTGGTGATGTGGGTAAAAAGCTGCATACAGCGCGATCGCGTAATGACCAAGTTGGTACTGATACTAGACTCTACCTCCGCGACCAAATCCAGCAAATCAAAAGCGAATTGCGAGAATTTCAAGGTGTTCTACTGGATATAGCTGAAAAGCATGTTGAAACTTTGATCCCAGGCTATACCCATCTCCAACGCGCTCAACCTGTGAGTTTAGCTCACCACCTCTTGGCATACTTTCAAATGGCACAACGCGACTGGGAACGCTTAGGAGATGTTTCTCGCCGCGTCAATATCTCACCTTTGGGGTGTGGTGCTTTAGCGGGAACTACTTTCCCTATTGATCGCCACTACACAGCCAAACTATTAGATTTTGACGATATTTATGCTAACAGTCTTGATGGAGTGAGCGATCGCGATTTTGCGATCGAATTCTTGTGTGCTGCTAGCTTGATTATGGTTCACCTCAGCCGCCTTGCAGAAGAAGTCATTCTTTGGTCATCTGAAGAATTTCGTTTTGTCACCCTCAAAGATAGTTGTGCAACAGGTTCCAGTATCATGCCTCAAAAGAAAAACCCCGATGTCCCAGAACTCGTGCGGGGGAAAACAGGGCGTGTATTTGGTCATCTCCAGGCAATGCTGGTGATTATGAAAGGGCTACCTCTGGCATATAACAAAGACCTGCAAGAAGATAAAGAAGGTCTATTTGATAGCGTTAACACAGTCAAAGCATCTCTAGAAGCAATGACGATTTTGCTCAGAGAAGGCTTAGAATTTCGTACCCAGCGTCTAGCAGAAGCCGTAACCGAAGATTTTTCCAACGCTACCGATGTAGCAGATTATCTTGCAGCACGGGGCGTTCCTTTCCGGGAAGCTTACAACCTCGTGGGTAAGGTAGTAAAAACTAGTATTGCCGCAGGTAAACTCCTGAAAGATTTGGATTTGGAAGAGTGGCAACAACTACATCCGGCATTTGCAGCAGATATTTATGAGGCGATATCCCCCCGTCAAGTTGTAGCAGCCCGCAACAGTCACGGTGGTACTGGCTTTGTACAGGTTAGCAAAGCACTCATAGCTGCTCGCGCTCAAATCGATCAATAAGGGAATGGGGAATGGGGAATGGGAAGGTAGGGGGAGCAGAGGGAATTATTGAATAAGTCTCCTCTCTCTTCCTTGTTTCTTCTTCATGCCCAATTCCCAATGCCCAATTCCCAATGCCCAATTCCCAATACAGTTCAGATAAGACCAAAAAACACTTGTAGAGACGGCGATTTATCGCGTCTCAAAACCCACGATTTTGTACAAGTAGCGCTTTGAACCGTATTGCCCCATAACCAAAAATAAATAAGGGCGTACAAATGTGCGCCCTAAACAATAAATAATCTATATAAAAAAGGATTTAAGCAGACAGCTTAGTCAGTGTCAGCTGCTGTTGCTGCGCCTTCTTCTTCTTCACTCTTGGGTGGTCTTTGTTGGAACCTTCTCTGCATTCTTCCTGTCGTAGTTCGTTTACGAAACTTTCTGGCATACGCCTGGTTCCGTAGCGCCTTTTCTTTTTTCGGGTTACGGCGCTTGGCCATGTTCACCTCATTAAATAAACAACAAAAGAGTAGCAACTAGGCATCACGTAGGCAATATTAGCTACCAATGTTATTGATATACTTGTAGCCTAGTGCAGCAATCAATACGCTTTAAACAGTGTACTAGTCTACCGCGTTTTACCTTGTTTTGTCAATAACAATTTAGAATTATCCCCACCAGCTAGACAAAAAATACATTTTCTTAGATGCAAATACATCAAAAATATGTAAATTAGCTAACTAGTTATTCTTGCAAAAAGCCAATGAAGAAGCTATCTCAATACTGCTCTGAGTCAGACTTTTTACACAAAGAATTTGGCTGAGGTAAAAAATAACTGGGCTTGGGTTAAAGGTTTTTTCTTTCCCCTTTTCCCATTAACGAAGCAGTATTGGAAGCTATCCTACTAATAAAATTCAGTATTTGCTAAACTTCAACTTCATTTATTCAACGCAAATGCAATAGGTACAAGCGAAATTGACCGTTTTTCCCTATTCGTGCAACAAAGCCTTTTATTGATGGTTTTAGGAAACTTTTTCAAGCTTCTTATCAGTTAATTTAGATGGCTTATTACGTTTGAGTGCTGAAGGGACACCAATAATAGCGAGGGCAAATAAGCTAAGGATAGAGGTGGGTTCAGGTACGGTGATTATGCTTGCAGAAAAACTGATGGGTAACTCACTATCTTCCGTCCCCAAATTTTCAAAACCTGGTGTCAGTGGTGGAACAGAAAAAACTTCTAAATAACTTGGCGTTGGCAAAAAACTAGCGAAAAATGGACTAGAATAGTTTCCCCCCGATGTAGAATAACCAAAACCATCACCTGTTAACTGCTGAGTATTAAGACTAATTAAATTGTCAACATTAAAAGGTTCGTTTCCTGGTATAGGAGTGCCTACAGGTTGCAGACCAGTAATTGTTTCACCATTTCGTGTACCAGTAATTCCCAAAATCTGATAAAAACCCAAATCGTCAGGGGTGTTATCAGTGGTAAAAGTACCAATCGCCTCTATACCAGTACCAGAATAATTCCAATTCCAAGCTAAAGCAGAGGCGGCTTGCATTGTACCGAAAACCAATCCAGATGTGGTGGTGAGGGCTATGGCAGATAGTAGAGCTAGATTTTTCATTGGGTTGTTTGTGCGATCGCTTTTAGCACACCAAAGGTAATCGCAGTTTTTGTAAAGGATTTTCGTATATTAAGCTTAATTAGCAAGAATTTGGTGGCAATCTCCAATAGCACTTAATTGCCTCTTTAGAATTCAGAATTTAGACATACTTATTCAGATTAATTTTTTGAAAGTGTCTTGAAAAATATTAATGATAGCTGGTTTGAGCAAAGCTAATGTTATTTATAAACTGAAAAGTCTTCTAACTTAACAAATGGTATGTATATATAAATACAGTGCTTCTATTGAAAGTTAATGTTAAGATTAATGATATTCTACGTAAATCGTGAGAATAAAATCTCAAACCACAAACATTTTTGTATAAAACAAAACTCGACGAAATTTTATGAGTTGAGTTGATGTAAGTGGTAGAGAAATATAGAATACAACATATCAATTTTGAAGATTGAACGTTATTGCTTTTTTTCCGGCAGCTGTCCAGTCCACACGTAGCTTATGGCGTATTGGACAAACAGTATTGGGTATTATATTTCGTCATCCCATTACTGGTACTAGTATCATCCCAATTTTACCTGATGGTCGGATAGTACTGATCCGACGGCGTGATGATGGTCTTTGGGCATTGCCTGGAGGCATGGTCGATTGGGGAGAAGATATTCCCAACACAGTCCGCCGGGAATTGATCGAAGAAACCGGGCTAGAATTGGTGAAAATCAACCGTTTGGTAGGAGTTTACTCTGCACCAGACCGCGATCCCAGAATCCATTCAATTTGTATTGCGGTTGAAGCCGAGGTGCATGGGACAATGGAGATTCAAGATACTTTGGAAGTTATGGAAATCCAAGCTTTTTCTCCCAATTTGCTACCTTCAGGACAGATGTCTCACGACCATACTAGGCAGTTGCAAGACTACTTAAATGGCTTGACAACACTGGCATAACAATATTTTGTTATTAGTCATTGGTCATTTGCCGCCAAAGTTCTGATTTAAGGAAGCTTCTCTACGAGAGGCTGCGCCCTAAGCGTAGCTATGCCGCAGGCTTTACGAGATGCTACGCTAACGGTTCAGACTTCTCTGTTTATAATTTGCCCAAAACTAATGACAAATGACTAATGACAAATGAATATTTATTATGGTGCTAAAAGTTAACTACTAAATTAAAATGAATACACTATTCCGTAACTCCCGGATAAAGCTCTCTCAAGGGCTTGTATTCTGGCGTGAAATTGGTGAAAAAACTCCTATAATTTTTTTACATGGTACTTGGAATGAAAGCAGTCAATGGTTATCTGTGATGGAGTCCCTTGCACAAGATTTCCATTGCTTTGCACCTGATTTGTTAGGGTTTGGTGAGTCAGAGAATCCTAATATCCACCATTCGATAGATTTGCAAGTAGAGTGTTTAGCTGAATTTCTGCAAGCTGTCAAACTAGAAAAAGTATATTTAGTAGGACATTCTCTTGGGGGTTGGATTGCTGCTAGTTATGCTTTAAAGTATCCTGAGAAAATCGATGGTTTGGTACTGCTTGCACCAGAGGGCGTAGAGATAGCAGGACAGGAAGAGTATTGCCGGAAGATGCGGCGATTATTGAATTATCCACCACTAATAGTTAAATTGTTGCGATCGCTAACTCCCTTAACTAAAATCTTGGGTTGGCATGAAAAAATTGCCCAAGACTTGCAGTTGCGTCAGTCGCTATTGCCTTATCCCAGAGGTTGCCAGTTACTTTTCAAACGGCGACAGATAGAAATTGAAGCGGAATTAGTGCAAAAGCGGCTTTATATGATAGATGTGTCGGTTTTTATTTTACAAGGTGGGCAAGATACACCAGATGCTTTGGCCAAGAGTCGTGTTTATGCTCAACTGATGCCAAAAGTTGAGTTGAAAATGATTTCCCATGCCGGAAATGATTTACCGGAATCTTGCGCTGGGGTTGTAGCACTTGAGATTCGGGAGTTTATTAAAGGAAATTAGTAATTACAGATATCTATAAAATAAGGTTTATTTATATTAATTAAATAAACATCAGGGTCAATATAATCGCTAGCTCTTAAAACTGAAATTTTCATTTTTTGGTGCTGCGAAATACTTAATTTATTCAGTTGCCTTAATCACCCATTACTATTTCCTGCATTCCCCAAAAAATTAAATTGGGTTCTACAAGCAAACGTGCTGTAATTTCAGGATATAAGGCTTGTAGATAGTTTAGTAGTAAAGTGCGATCGCCCCCTTTAATCGCAATTTTGCCATCAGGAAATAATTGCAACCATGCCTCAATAAAGTCTTTAATTCCAGCTAATATTGTATAAAATACTCCACTCTGAATAGCCTCTATAGTGTTGATGGCAAAACGTGGTGGTAGAGATGGAAAATTTTGCATTTCCACTAATGGTAATTGTCCTGTTTGTTGACCGAGAGTTGCAAATTGTAAGCCCAATCCCGGCAAAATTGCACCTCCAACTAGACACTCATTAGCATCCGCAGCCGTAAAAGTTAGCGCTGTCCCAGCATCAATCACCAACATTGGAAAACCCCAAATTTCCCCCGCTCCCCACAAAGCTAAAGCGCGGTCAATTCCTAGTGTGGAATAAACACTTTTTAGCGGTACTTGGTCTAATGTAATAACATGAGTATTTGGGTAAGTTTGCCAAATAGCAGTTTGACCCGGAACTACGGAGGCGACGAAAACAGGGCAGAGGGGCAGAGTGTTTGTTAGAGATTTAAATTCGGGGAAAATTTTCTCTAGTAAATCATTCAGGGTTTGACATTCAGCCAACTGTTGTATAACAGACTCAGGAAGATAGTCAGTATCCCACGCTGAGTAAAGCGTCTCGTCAATAAATAACGCCCAATGTAGCCGAGAGTTCCCAATTTCCAACGCTAGCCAAATTTCCTCTCTGTACTTCTGCGGTTTCACACTTTTAACTTTTTTAAGTCAGCCATAGATTTTTTAATAAAAATTAACATTCATCACGTGTCACAATAAAAGAAGAGGAACAAATACTCATTGTGTCAAGGAGGGAGTTATGGTAGCGCTCACCGAAAAAACAGAAAAACGGCTCACCATACAGACTGTGGAAATCGCTCAAGAGACGACGGCAATTCGCTCTTTAGACTGGGATCGCGATCGCTTCGATATTGAGTTTGGTTTGCAAAACGGTACTACTTATAACTCGTTTCTCATCCGTGGGGAGCAGACTGCTTTAGTTGATACCTCCCACGAAAAGTTTCGTCAACTATATTTTGATACGCTCACCGGACTAATCAACCCAACAGATATTGATTATTTGATTATCAGCCATACTGAGCCAGACCATAGCGGTTTGGTTAAAGACTTGTTGCTTGTGGCTCCAGAAATTACCGTTGTCGGTTCTAAGGTGGCGATTCAGTTTCTTGAGGATTTTGTACATCAGCCATTCAAGCGGCGGATTGTGAAAAATGGCGATCGCTTGGATTTGGGCAATGGTCATGAATTTGAATTCGTGATTGCCCCAAATTTACATTGGCCAGATACCATTTTCAGCTTCGACCACAAAACCAAAACTCTCTACACCTGCGACGCTTTTGGGCTGCACTATTGCTCAGATAGCACCTTTGATGAAGATTTGGCAGTGATCGAAGAAGACTTTCATTACTACTACGATTGCTTGATGGGGCCAAATGCCCGATCGGTTTTGTCTGCCCTGAAGCGGATGGGGGAACTTAAAACCATCGATATGATTGCCACAGGACACGGCCCATTATTATCTCACAATGTTGAGGAACTAGTTGGACGTTACCGCACTTGGAGTCAAACCCAAGCCAAGCCAGAAACGGTAATTGGAATATTTTATGTTTCCGAATACGGATATAGCGATCGCCTCGCGCAAGCAATTGCCAACGGTATCGGTAAAACCGGTGTCGCCGTGGAAATTGTCGATTTGGGATCTGAAGTCGATTTACAAGAACTGCGGGAATTGGTTAGCCGTTGTGCAGGGCTAATTGTTGGTCTACCTCCGGCTTCTGGTGCTGCGAGCATCCAATCTGCACTCAGCACAGTTTTAGGATCTGCCAAAGAAAAGCAAGCTATCGGTGTGTTTGAAAGTGGCGGTGGCGATGATGAGCCGATAGATCCTTTAGTGAGTAAATTCCGCAATTTGGGTTTGATAACAGTTTTTCCAGCGATTCGGATTAAACAAACGCCTACAGAAAATACCTACAAGCTTTGTGAAGAAGCGGGTACAGATTTAGCTCAATGGGTAACACGCGATCGCAGCATCAAAGCGATGAAATCTCTGGGTGCTGACTTAGATAAAGCACTGGGTAGGCTCAGTGGCGGACTGTATATTATTACTGCCAAAAAAGGCGATGTATCCAGTGCCATGTTAGCCTCCTGGGTTGCTCAAGCCAGCTTCAAACCCTTGGGATTTTCCATTGCAGTCGCCAAAGATCGGGCAATTGAATCACTCATGCAAGTAGGCGATCGCTTTGTTCTCAACGTTTTAGAAGAAGGCAATTTCCAACCACTTATGAAGCACTTTTTGAAACGGTTCGCCCCTGGTGCTGATCGTTTTGAAGGAGTAAGAACCCAGCCAGCCGAAAATGGTGCGCCCATCCTCAACGATGCCCTCGCCTACATGGAGTGCGAAGTCGTCAGTAGAATGGATTGCGGCGACCATTGGGCAGTATACAGCAACGTCTACGCCGGACGAGTTTCTAAACCCGATGCTTTAACTGCTGTGCATCACCGCAAAGTCGGAAATCACTATTAAAGAAGGTACTGGGGACTAGGGATTGGGAATTAGGTATCAAGAATTAGATATTGAAGATTGAATATTAAGTATTGAGAATAACTTTCCCAGTCCCCAATCCTCAGTCCCCAATCCCCAATCCCCAATCACCTATTCCCCAATAAAGCCATGTCAAAAAATAAACCTCGTGATGTTCAAGTTTATCCAATAGCTACAGATACAAGAATACTGCGATCGCGCAGTTGGTCAAGGCTCAGATTTGAAATTGAATATGCCCTTGCCAAGGGTACAACTGCTAATTCTTATTTAATTGAAAGCGATAAAAATGCCATCATTGACCCTCCAGGGGAAACGTTTACAGAAATTTATTTAGAAGCCTTACAGCAGCGTTTCCATCTCGAAGATTTAGATTATGTAATTTTGGGACATGTCAACCCTAACCGCGCTGCAACTTTAAAAGCTTTGTTAGCAATTGCTCCACAAATCACTTTTGTTTGTTCTAATCCAGGGGCGATAAATTTACGTGCGGCGCTGGAAAATCCAGATTTGCAAATTCTGGTTATGCGGGGCGAAGAAACTCTAGATTTGGGTAACGGGCATAATTTACAATTTATTCCCACCCCTAACCCTCGCTATGCAGATCAACTCTGCACCTACGATCCGCAAACAGAAATTCTCTACACAGATAAGTTATTTGGGGCGCACGTTTGTGGAGATCAGGTATTTGATGAAGGCTGGGAAGTATATAACGAAGATCGACGCTATTATTTTGATTGCCTCATGGCTCCCCACGCCCGTCAAGTAGAAACAGCGTTGGAAAAACTAGCCGATTTCCCCGTGAGAATGTATGCCAATGGACACGGGCCTTTGGTACGCTATGGCTTAATCGAACTGACCAAATCTTATCGAGAATGGAGTCAACAGCAAACTTCTGCTGACTTGACAGTGGCGTTAATTTATGCGTCAGCTTATGGAAATACAGCAACCTTAGCCCAAGCGATCGCTCGTGGGATTACAAAAGCTGGCGTTGCTGTAGAATCGATTAACTGCGAATTTACTGAACCAGAAGAAATCCGGGCGGCTGTAGAAAAAGCCGGTGGTTTCATCATGGGTTCTCCAACTCTCGGCGGTCATGCACCTACACCCGTGCAAACAGCTTTAGGAATTGTGCTATCCACCGCGACTAATAATAAACTTGCGGGTGTTTTTGGTTCCTTTGGCTGGAGTGGGGAAGCAGTTGATTTAATTGAGGGAAAATTAAAAGATGCTGGTTATCGGTTTGGTTTTGACACCATCCGCGTGAAATTTAAACCCGACGATGCCACCTTACAATTGTGTGAAGAAGCCGGAACCGACTTTGCCCAAGCACTGAAGAAAGCTAGAAAAGTGCGATCGCCAAGTCAACCTGCTACTACTGTAGAACAAGCAGTTGGTCGTATAGTTGGTTCTCTGTGCGTTTTGACTGCCAAAGAAGGCGATCGCTCTAGTGCCATGTTAGCCTCTTGGGTAGCTCAAGCTAGCTTTAATCCGCCTGGTTTAACCATAGCCGTCGCTAAAGAACGGGCAGTAGAAACACTGACCCATACAGGAAACAAATTTGTCCTCAATATTCTTAAAGAAGGGAATCATTTGGGGTTGATGAAGCACTTCCTCAAACCCTTTGGCCCAGGACAAGATAGATTTGCGGATGTCGCCGCCCAAGAAGCTGAAAACGGTTCTCCCATACTTGCAGATGCCTTGGCATATCTGGAATGTTCTGTACAAAATCGGATGGAATCTGGCGACCATTGGCTAGTTTATGCCACTGTCGAGAATGGCAAATTGTTAGATAATGATGGCATCACAGCCGTTCATCATCGCAAGTCGGCAACTCATTATTAATTGGGAATGGGGCATGGGGCATGGGGCATTAGTTATTAATTCTTCTCCCTCACCTCTACTTCATCGGTTCTGGTGGTAAACCAAGCTTGGCGCGAAATTCCTTGCTGTACTTACATTCACGTCTGCATAGCTACTCGAAAGGAACGTGAAGATTATGAACGAAACACCTTTTGAACAATCGCAAAATTCTGACGACGAGCTTCAGGCTGAGTATCGCTTCGATTATCAAAAAGCAAAGCCTAATCGCTTCACTGCCCGTAGTGGAACGCAACAATTAACAGTTGTGGTCTTAGATGAAGATGTGGCTCAGGTTTTCACTACACCAGAAGCGGTCAATAAAGTGTTAAGGGCGTTGATTGAGTCGATGCCAAAAACTGCAAATGGTGAGCCAGCCTCATGACCTCGTTGTTTTATTGGGCGATCGCAAGCCGTCTTATCAAAGGTATAATTAACTCCAGCAATAGGTTGGGTTGAAACAAGTGAAACCCAATCCTACGCAGGTTAAGGTTTTTATAGCTAACTGAACCGGAATAAAAAAGGCTCAAGCATTTCTGCCTGAGCCTTTTCTAGATTAAACTAAATGGTTTTCGCCTGAGTTTAGTAGCGACCACCGCCACCACCACGGTTGTAGCCACCGCCACCACCGCCACGATTACCACCACCAAAAGAACCACCTCTGTCTTCTCTGGGCTTGGCCTTATTCACTTTAAGGTCACGACCCATCCATTCAGCACCATCAAGGGATTCAATGGCTTTAGTTTCTTCGTCTTCTGAACTCATTTCCACGAAAGCAAAACCGCGTAAACGGCCTGTTTCACGGTCAGTAGGTAGCTGAACGCGCTTTACAGAACCATATTCTGCAAAAACAGTACTCAGCGCATCTTGTGTAACTTCATAGGAGAGGTTACCAACGTAAATTGACATTAAATGTCTCCAAAATCATAAGTTTGTAGAGATTTAGATTTCGGAGAGAAGTCTGTAATACCAAAAGGGAAAAGCCTGTCAATACTAAAATCAAACACTGTCGCCGAATTAATTCTCATTTCACCTCCCATTTTTACATAGCGACTAACTTTCTGGGGGAAAGTTTGAAAAACTGTTATAAAAAGTTATATTGCAAGTTGATAGCTAGGTGCTAGGTAGTTCCAAAACGGGTGAGACTATAGCCAGCCGCACCCGATAAAAAAAGGGGGAAAGGGGAAAGGGGAAAGGGATGAACAGGTCGCGCCACTTGCGGGCGAGGTTTTTACCTAATTCCCCTTTTCTTTCAAGGGTAGGTATTTTGTATTTGGTCATTTTTTGCCTATTTCAGCCGATGCTTAAATCCTGAAACGACCAAACCACGTTAAACAATTGAGAATTTTCTCAACTATTTTTGAGATTCTAAAAAACCTACCCTTGTGAGCTTCCCCTTTCCCCTTTCCCCTTTCCCTTTCCC